>DASYRO010000087.1:0-7586 GCA_036004385.1 Candidatus Acidiferrales bacterium | reverse complement strand
GACCACTACGTCAAAAATTACATGGAAGCAATCCTCGACAACGTGAATGAAGAGATTGCGCGCTGGATTCCGGATTCCAGTCCGATCGCCGTCGCCAAAGCCGAACACGACGTCGTCAAGATTGCCGCCGACGCTTCCGCGAAAGAGGCCGCCCGCGCCGCCGAATCGCAAGCATCCGCGGCACCCAAGCCCGCACCCCTGTCGCCAGCCCCGCCCGACAAACCGCAGGCCCCCTGGGCGGGCTTCGACGGCTCGTCGCTGCGCGCGGATGCTCATGCGGCTAAGAGGCGCTATGCGCCCTGACGTTTTCTTGCCTTCGGCGTCTGAACTTGTGACGGGGGTTGTGCGTAACAAAGTAGCAGGTACCAGGTATCAGGTATCAGGTGTCCGGTATCAGGGAAAACCAAAGACATCGCGCAGGGCGAGTTTCGAATTTCGATTTTCGAGTTTCAAATTTTGAAGGCAGGCTGGAAAGCCTGCCCCACGGCTGAGTGACAGAGGAGGATGACATGAATTCACGAGAGACAAAAAGAGTGGCAAAAATCGCGACGCTAATTGCAGCAATTGCGCTGCTCGCTGGCGCGAGCGTGGCGCGAGCGGAGCAAACCGCGGAAGGCTCGTTCGCGCGCACGCTGAAGGTCAGCGGCGCGGTCGATCTCGACGTAAAGACCGGCTCGGGCAGCATACAGGTGCGCACGGGCGACGCGAGCGCGGTGCATGTGGTCGGCAAAATCAAAGCGCGCGAATCGTTTTTCGGCGGCATCAGCGCGGAAGAAAAAGTCCGCCGCCTGGAAACGAATCCGCCCATCCGGCAGACCGGCAACAGCATCACCATCGGCGAAATCGAGGACCGCGACCTGCGCGAAAACGTGAGCGTCAGCTACGAGCTGGTGGTGCCCGCGGAAACGCGCCTGCGCAGTCACACCGGCTCCGGCAGCCAGAACATTGACGGCGTGCGCGGGACGGTTGAAGCGGGCACCGGCTCCGGCAGTTTGACGCTCGCGAATATTGGCGGCGACGTTCGCGCCAGCACCGGCTCGGGCGGCGTGGAAATGAGCTCGATCAAAGGCGCGGTGCGCGCCAACACCGGCAGCGGCGACATCCGCGCGCGCGGCGTCGCCGGAAGTTTCAATGGCTCGACCGGATCGGGCGACGTCGCCGTGCAGCAGTCTGCCGCGGGCGACGTGGAAGTCGAGACCGGCTCCGGCAGCATCGAGATGACCGGCGTGCACGGCGGCGTCCGCGCGCGCACCGGCAGCGGCAGCATCCGCGCGGACGGAGAAATGACCGGCTCGTGGCGGCTGCACACGTCGTCGGGCAGCGTAACCGTGCGCCTGCCGGGGAATGCGGCGTTCGATCTTGCCGCACGCACCAGCTCCGGCAACATTCAAACCGCGCATCCCATCACTGTGCAGGGCACCATCGGCCGGCGCGAGTTGAACGGCAAAGTCCGCGGCGGCGGCCCGCTGCTGGAAGTGAGCACATCGTCGGGAAGCATACACATTGAGTAAGGAGGCAGGTGGCAGGTAGCTGGCCACTGTCACTGGAACGGCACATTTTGCAGCGAGGTACTATTGCTCACGTCCACGGCACACCATACACTTTCGGCCGGGGAGAGCCGCCCTCCGCTTCGAGCAATCATTTACCCGGACGCAGGACGAGAAGGCGGCGTGACCAGTCAACCCATGCCGAGTTGCGAATTCAACAGCGCCGACCTGCTGCTGCGTCTGGACGTGGTGATTTCCGCGGACATCAGCGCCATCGGGCCCGTGGTCGAGCGCGTGATGGAAATTGCGAGGGAGATGAATTGTACCGAAGGCAAGGAATTCGAAGTGGAAATGGCTTTGCGCGAAGCCCTGGCCAACGCCATCGTTCACGGCGCCAAGCACGATCCCGACAAGCATGTTCAGCTTTGCGTGGGCTGCGACGATGCCCGCGGGATGTTGATCATTGTGCGCGATCCCGGCGTGGGCTTCGATACGCAATCAGTGCCCAGCCCGGTTGTCGGGCAGAATGTTTTTTCCGAGCACGGCCGCGGGATTTACCTCATCAACCAGTTGATGGACGAGGTGCGCTTCGAGCGCGGCGGCACGGAAATTCACATGAAAAAGGTGTAGCGCAGGAAAAATTCCTGCGGCTGGATCCGCACCATGGCAGACCCTCCGGCAAAGTTCGATCCCTTCAAGCCGGCGCAGCCGCGCATTCCCGGCGTCAGCGACGCGCCCGCCGCGGTTGCTCCGGAACCAGCGCCGGACCAGCCTGCGCTGCGCGCGCCGCGAGGAAAACTTCCGACGCAATGGATTGCCGCGGGCGCCGCAGGAGCAGTCGTGCTGGGCATGCTGCTCGCATGGATTTTCCTGCGACCTGCGGCGCGAAACGCGACCGCGTCTCAAGCTTCGCCGGCGGCCGCGAGTCCTGTAGAAACTTTGGCGGCAGCGGCGTCCAGTTCGGCGACGGTTGCGTCGGAAGTCCCGCCGATTTATCCCGACGAAGTGGCCACAACGGAAGAGATGGGCAAGCCGTGGGCGTGGAAGCGCTTCAACTTCATGAAAGCAATTGCGCAAGGGCCGGTTCCCGCGATGGTGGTGCGATTGCCGGGCGGCTCGTCGAAGAATGAGGCGTCGTACTGGGCGTTCTCGTTGAGGTCGCGCTATGGCAAGTGCGATATGGAAATCGTCACGGACTTGGAGAGGCTGCGCACGGAATTCGGATACGGCGCGCAACACCCCATGATTGTGGAGCCGTGCACGAGCACCGTGTTCGATCCGCTGCGCCGCGCGACGGTTTCGGGCGCGTGGGTCCGCGGCGAAATCGTGCAGGGCGCGGCGCTCCGCCCGCCGCTGATGATGGACGTGCAGTTGAAGGGCAATAGGATTCTGGTGGTGCAGATGGAGTAGTTTTCAGTGGCCAGCGACCTGCGCCCAGCGCATCGTGTTTCGGCCTTCTCTTCCGAGCCTGCCAAAAAATTCGGGCCGCTGCGTCTCGAATGCAGGACTCAGCGGCCCGATGAGAGCCATTCCAGTGATGCGATTACGGTATCGGCACCATCTTCTCGACGGCCCACGCGATGATCACCGGCCTGCCGGTGAGCGGATCTTGCAACACAAGGCCGACCACGCGAATAGGAATGGTGGACGTGCCGCTCAGGTCCGCAAGACCGCCCGGCAGATTGATGAAGCGCGTGCGGTCCGACGTGGCAACCTTGGCGGATGTGCCAAAGAGGATGCCGGTCAGACCCTGCGCATTCAGCCGGAAGGTGCCGTTGTTGCCGCTGGCGATGTTGGTGCTGCCAACTACCCAGTCGCCGGCGACGCCCTGACGATGCAGCGTGACGCGGCGCACATCCAGTCCCGGCGGGTTCGTCGAAGTGATGAGCTGCCCGCCGGCCGAGAGCACCTGGCCGGGCATCAGACTCGCGCGGTTAAAAAGGAAAGTGCTCACCGGAAGCAACAAGTGGTGAATAACGAAGCGCTCGTTGCCATCGAAGTCCAACGTGGTGATGTGGCCAATCTGGGCGTTGGCCAGGTCCGGCAGCTCCACGCGCACGAGCAGATCCATGTGGTCGGCCAGGCCGGAAGCGGGACGCACATCCGTGACGAAGCCGTCCAGCAAGAAGCGATCATTGGAGACGACCTCTACGGAAGTGGCCAGAAGCGCCAGCGACTGCCGTTGCAAGCTGCCGGAGACTTCGACAACGGTGTTCGTATCGAAAGTAGCGAGAGATTCGCCGGGCTCGAAGAGCGTGTTGGCGTCGGTGGTGACGGTCAACTGGCGGCCCAGCGGCCCCTGCATCACGAACGAACCGCCGGCCACGTTCACGCTGACCACCGCGCCGCGCAATTCATCAATCACGGCGTCCGGCGCGTCTGGAGGAATAGCGCGGAAGGCGATTTTGGGATTCACAGTGCCCGTAATTTGTCCGGCGGCGTCCACCTGGATGGAACTGCCCAGGCGGAAGTCCATGTGCAGACCGACCAGACCGTTATCAGTGACTACCATGGGCTGGCTCAGCGGCACGGTAACACTGGACTGCGTGAGCGTGCCGTTGATGGTGCCCACCGACGGAGGCGTGGTGGACGTATCGAGAAAACTGATCACGGGCGAGGAGATGGTGGCGGTCACGCTGTTGTAGCTGCCGGCCGGGACGGACTTGATGTCCAGGAGAGTGCGGAGGCCGTTCAAGCGCGCGAATTCCACGTCCTGCGGCTGAGTGAGCAGCGACACCGTGTTGGTGCCGTCGGTTGCCGTCAGGCCGGTCAGCGTGATGCGAAAGGCGAGCACGTTCCCCAGCGGCGTGTCACTGCCGACAATGAAGCCCGTACCGAATTTTGCAGATTGGGTCGGCGGCGTTGAAATTGATCCGCCACAACTGGCGATCGCAGCGGCCACTAGCACGATGAGAATGCCGCGCGACATTTGGTTGAAACGCATGTTTAGTCTCCTTCGAATTCGAAAAAAGATTCCGGGGAACGGGAGAACCGACTTGCTCTTCGCCATCACAAACCCCGCCACCCTGAAAAAGTTGCGCGGCAAGAGCGGCTTTTGCCCGACCGGAAAAAGTCGCTGGTTTTCGGCTTCTAGGAAACGAAAGTTGAGGAACCGGGTTCCATCCGCAGAACCAAGCACCTCTTGGCCGGCGGCGAGCATCGTAGTAACGTGAATGTCCGGCTCGGCGATCGGCCGAGCCCAGAGGAGAGGGTATGCGCAAAACGTCAGCCATATTGGCAACGCTCATGGCGGTGTTGCTGATCGCAGCGGCCTGTTCAACTGGGCCGTCGGATGAAAACATCGCCACAGAGATCAAGGCGCGCATGTTCAGTGACGAGCAACTGAAGAATGCCCACATTCAAGTCACCGCGAAGAACGGCGAAGTGACATTGTCCGGCGACGTGCCCAGCGACACCGCCCGCTATGCCGCGTTCAAGATGGCCGCCGACACCAAGGGCGTGATCAAGGTTCACGACCAGCTCACTGTGCAAGCGGCGCAGGTGATGCCACCCGCTCCGGTCACGGCGGAACCCGTGCCCGCACCAGAGCCAAGGAAGACCGCGGCAAGGAAATCCGTGAAGCACGCTCCGGCGGTCGAAACTGCGCCGGTCAACACGGCGCCGCCCCGACCGCCGCCGCCCGCGCAAGCAGCCCCCGTACAGTCGGCCCCTGCGCCCCCGCCGGAACCCAAGCCGGTGAAAGTAGAAATTCCCGTTGGAACCACGATCGCGATACGAATGATCGACGGCATCGACTCCGAGGTGAACCACACGGGCGAGACATTCCGCGCCTCGCTGGATTCGCCCATTACTGTGGAAGGCGATGAGATCATTCCCGCAGGGACAGACTTAACCGTGCGGTTGACCGACGCGAAATCCGCGGGCAAATTCGCAGGGCGCAGTGAGCTGCGGCTGGAATTGGGCTGGATCGAATTCCAGGGCAGACGCTATACGTTGGATAGCTCGACCTATGAACAAGTCGGCTCCTCGCGCGGCAAGAACACCGCGGCAAAAGTCGGCGGAGGCGCGGCAGTCGGCGCCATCATCGGCGCAATTGCCGGCGGCGGCAAAGGCGCAGCCATCGGCGCAACTGTCGGCGCGGGCGCCGGCGGTGCTGCGCAGGTCTTCACGAAGGGCCAGCAAATCAAAGTGCCGTCGGAAACGCGCATTGATTTCCGCCTTGACCAGCCGGTCGTGGTAACCTACATGCCCGGGCAGACAACCACACGCCGGCGAACTCGCGATTAATTTCGCCGCAAGTTAACGAACGAATCGAAGGAGCGCGCGCCTCGGCGGGCGCTCCTGCTTTTGTGGAGAGAAGAAACGCCGGGCCCGGCCGCGCCGACTGTTGTCACCAACGGAGGAACGCATGGGAATCTCACGCCGCAAGCTGCTCCAAGCTGGAGCGATGGCGCCAGTTGTCGCGGGGCTCGGCGCGTCGCTGCCGCTCGAAGCGGCCGCGCAACAGCAGCGCGCTCCGGCCGCAGGGCTCGAACAGTTAAAGCCACTCGGCGAGCGCGTGAAGCCGATTACGGTCGAAGAATTCCAGGGGCGCATCGCCAAGGCGCAGAAACTGATGGGCGATGCCAAGCCGTCGATCGACGCGCTCTATGTCACGCCGGGGAGCACGCAGTATTACTTCACGGGCCTCCGCTGGGGCGGCGGCGAACGGTTGATGGCGCTGACCATTCCGCGAAAAGGCGAGCCGTTTCTGGTGTGTCCCGCATTCGAGGAAGGCCGGCTGCGCGAGCTGGTCCGCTGGCCGATGGAAATCCGCGTGTGGCAGGAAGACGAAAGCCCTTATGCGCTCGTCGCCCGGACGCTCGCCGATCGCGGCGTGCGTACCGGGCGCATCGGTGTCAACGAAACGAATCCGTTTTTTTTCTGCGACGGCCTGCGCAAATCGGCTGCAGGATTTCAATTCGCCAGCGGCGATCCCATCACCGTCGGCTGCCGCGGAAGAAAAACGGCGCACGAACTGGAATTAATGGCGCTGGCTAATGAAGCGACCTGCAATGCGATTCAGGCGGCATTTGCCAATCTGAAGGCGGGCATGAAGCAGCGCGACGTCGGCGCGCTGATCTCCCAGGCCCATCAGCGCCAAGGAGTGAGCGGTGGCGGCTTGGTGCTCTTCGGCGAATGGGCCGCTCTGCCGCATGGCACGACAAAACAGCCGGAGCTGAAAGAAGGCGACGTTGTGCTGGCGGATTGCGGCACATCGGTGGAAGGCTATTCGAGCGATATTACGCGTACCACCGTTTTCGGCAATGCATCCGATAAAGTGAAGCGCGCGTACGATTCCGTACGCAAGGCTCAGGACGCCGCGCTGGCAGCCGCGCAACGCGGAAAACTTTCCGGCAGCGTGGACGACGCGGCGCGAAAAGTCATCACGGACGCCGGCTTTGGACACGGCTACGAACATTTCACGCACCGGCTCGGCCACGGCATCGGACTCGACGGCCACGAGCATCCCTACCTCGTCAAGGGCAGCAAGACGGTGCTCGAACCGGACATGACGTTTTCCAACGAGCCGGGCGTCTACATCGTCGGGGAATTCGGCGTGCGCTGCGAAGATGTGATGGCCATTACCGAAAACGGCCCCGCGAAACTGCTCTCGCCGGGATTCGCGGTATCACTGGAGAGTCCGTTCGCTTAGGTTAAAAGTCGTAAAGGCGGGCGCAGCATACTGCGCCCCTACTTTCTTTCTTTTCTGTTCAAAAGTTGTGAGCGTTTCCTGCAGAACTCCAGAATGCGGGCTTCCGCCCAGAATCGTTCGTCCCCATCAAAGCGCGAAACGAAGCCGCAGTGGCCGCCGCGCTCCGGGGCGAAAAGGGCGATGTATTGATTTCTCATCAGCTCCGGCTTCTGAAACGATTCGAAGGGAATGAGCGGGTCATCCTGCGCTGTGAGGACCAGCGTAGGCACGCGAATTGCCGCGACTACGCGGATAGCGCTGGCGCGATCGTAGTAGTCCGTGGCATCGCGGTATCCGAAATTCGGCGCGGTGATGAGGTTGTCAAAATCCCCGATGCTGGAAATTCGTTCCAGCCCGTCGAGTTTGTAGCGCTCGGGAAAGAATTGCACTTTCGTGCGGTAGCG
>DASYRO010000086.1:0-4641 GCA_036004385.1 Candidatus Acidiferrales bacterium | reverse complement strand
AGCGCGAATTCTGGGGCATTGACGAGGACGTCGCTGCCTTCGGGCAATTCATCAACACTTACATCAGCCGCAACGGCCGCTGGAATTCGCCGAAGTTTCTCATCGGCGAAAGCTACGGCACATTTCGCTCCGCGGCGCTGGGCAATTACCTGCAAAACCGTTATTCCATGCACCTGAACGGCATCTGCCTGATTTCTTCCGTGCTGGACCTGGCCACGCTCACGTTTGCCGCCGGCGACGACCGTCCGTACATTTTTTATCTGCCCAGCTACGCGGCGGTGGCGTGGTATCACAAGGTGCTGAAGGATCGCCCGACGGACATGCCCAGAATTGTCGAAGAAGCGCGGCAGTATGCGGCGGGAGAATACGCGGCGGCACTCTACAAGGGCGAAAAACTTTCCGCCGCGGAAAAAGCTGCCGTCGCGAAAAAACTTTCGTACTTCACCGGCCTGAGCGAAGAATATCTGACGAGAGCGAACCTCCGCGTCACTCTCGGACAATTCAACGTCGAACTGATGCGCAGCCGCGGGCTGACGTCGGGCCGCATTGATGCGCGCTTTACCGGCTACACGCGCAATCTGCTGGCGGAAACCGCGCAGGGCGATCCGGAAGGCCCGGCCGTGGGCGGCGCGTTCACCGCGCTGATCAATTACTACAATCACGAAGAGCTGAAATTCGGCAAGGACAAGGTCTATATCAACTCCGCCAGCGTCGGCGGCAACTGGAACTGGCGTCGTGGAGGAGGCGGCGGAGGATTTTTCCCCAGCGCGCCGAACACGCAATCCGATCTGACGCAAGCGATGATCACTAATCCGCGGCTGCTGGTGCAGGTGGAAAACGGCTACTACGACATGGCTACGCCGTTCATGGCCACCGAATTCACGTTCACGCACCTCGGCCTGCCCGCGGAATTGCAGAAGAACATCAAGCTGAACTATTACAACGCGGGACACATGATGTATTTGCAGGATGCCGACCGCGTGACACTGCACAACCACGTCGCGGATTTTATTGATCGCGCCACGAAATAATAGAAAGGCTTCTAGCGCACACCCACGCCGATTTCACGCGCGTGGGCATTGAATCCGGCGATCGCAAGATGGAAAGAGAGTGGCAACCTGCACAAACCCATGCGGGTTGCCGCTACAGAAACCGGTGCGCAGAGTTTTCTGTTCGCAGGAGGAAAACACAATGGGCCAAATCAATTGGGGACGCGTGATTGGCGGCGGGCTGATGGCCGGCGTGGTGATGAACGTCAGCGAGTTCCTGCTGCACGCCGTCGTGCTGCGCGCGGATGGGCAGGCGCTGATGGAGCAGTGGAACCGGCAAGGCTTCAATATCAAAGAGGACCCTACGCTGCTGAGCATCCTGATCGGCGTGACATTTTTGCTCGGCGTGCTGGCGGTGTGGACGTACGCGGCGATTCGTCCGCGCTTCGGCCCTGGGCCGAAGACGGCGATCATCGCCGGGCTGGCCGTGTGGGCCATGTCGTATTTCTATGCCGGAGTGTACGTGTACGCCGGAATTGTTATCCTGCCGGCGAAGCTGGTGTGGTGCCCGGTGGTGTGGAGTTTGTTCGAAGTCCCCATCGCCACGCTGATTGGCGGCTGGTTCTACAAAGAATAACTGCGCAGCCTTGTGAGCAGTTCAAGGCGCGACATGCCAGCCCGGCTCGAACGGCAAGGGCTGGCGCTCGCAGTTGTAGCTTTGTCTAGAGTGGCGACCATTCAAAGGGAAACAGCTTGCCGGCGGCCGCGGGGTCCAGTTGAATTCCCGCCAATTCTGCGGCTCGTGCGAGAACTGGATCGTGGCCCGCTGCCAGGTCGGCGGCGGTGGGAAGTATGATGATGTCGGGAGTCACGCCAACTTTCTCGAGGCTTCTGCCGTCGGGCATGATCAGGTCGTCGCTGGTGATGGCCGCCCCGTAGAAAATGGCAATATCCACGCCAGCCTGGAACGCGTAGAACATTGCTCCCATGACGCTGCCCGAACTGCGGTCGCCCATCACCGTTCCGCGGTGCTCGAGCTGAACCACGCGGGCAACGACTTCCGCCGCGGAGGCCGAGCGGCTATCCACCAGCACGGTGAGCTTCCCCGAGAATCCTTCGCCGCCGCGAGACTTCGCCACCATCGGCTTTTCCCCTTTGCGGGTCACACGAGTTCCGATTTTTACGTCGTGATCGAACAGATTACCGATAACGCGCAGGAGAGAATCCTCGCGGCCACCCGGATTCCCGCGCAAGTCGAGGATGAGCGCTTTGTGTTTGCGCGCTACGCCCACCACGCGGTCAATCTCAGTCGCTTCCGCGCTGAAAGCAGGCATCTTCCAGATGATCACGTCGCCTTGCTCGACATATCGCTGGCGCAGGCGGTGGTGGCGCTCTTCTTCCTCAAGCATGAGCCTCCCGAAGTCAGCCTGATGTTGCAGCGTAAGGTCGGTTAAAAGCTGCCCTTCCTGATACTTCGTGTAGATGACCTCCTTGCGCGTGTTGCCGGAAGGACCGCGCAAGGAAAGGTCGTGCGTGGGTTTAGGTGCCAGCCGGTTCAGGAAGTATTCCAGTTGCCATAGATCCTTGCGATTGATGGTGTAGCCGTCGAGAGAAAGAATTTGATCTCCAGGGTGCAGCTTTTTCGCGGCATCCGTATCCGGGCGCACCTCCGTGATGAAGCAATTGTCGCCCACCATTTCCATGAGGTAGCCATACGTAAAGCGATAGCTGCGTGAAGGCGGCTGGAAATACGTATGCGAATCATCCAGGCCGGTCAGAAACGCCGCAATCGTGCGGAAGGCCTGTGCCAGAGTTTGCGCGCTCTTAAGGCGTTCGTCGTAGGTTTTGTAGCGGGCGTCAATGTCAAGGCCGTGGAACGTCTGGTCGTAGTAGTTTTTCTTGAGAGTGTCATATACCCTTGCCAGCATGTCCCGGGCCCGCACGCGATCGAAGTCGGTGATCTTCTGCTCTTGCTGTGGTTGCTGTGCTCGCGACGGTTGGACTCCCGCGCCTCCCAGAATCAAACTGACAGCCAGCGCGCTTGTCGCCCACCGGTAATACTTCATGGCGCCCTCGCTGATCCCAATCCGGAAAAATCGTCGATCTTTGTGGACGTATAGCCGAAAACGCGCCGCCAAGCAAGCACGAACCGGTTCAAACCTCGTTTCGAAATGGAATCGCGAGCTGCCAACGCCGCCGCCTCGCTGTGCGGCAGTTCGCGGCGGTTTCAAGGAGTGTGTAGTTGGGCATCCCGGCTAGACGTTGGGTCTCCCCGTGTCGCGGCGGCCTTTCTTGAGTTCTTCGCGGGCCTTCTGCGCCAGCTTCTCATAGCGGTCGCGCATCTCGTCGAGTTCGGACTCCGATAGTTCTTCCAGATCCAGCAGTGCGTTGTGCGCTCCTTCGACGGCGCGGATCAGTTCGTCAAGTTTGAGCTGCATAGCCTCGCTGTCGCGGTTCTGCGTGTTCTGGATGAGGAAGACCATCAGAAACGTCACAATCGTCGTGCCCGTATTAATCACCAGTTGCCAGGTGTCGCTGA
This sequence comes from Candidatus Acidiferrales bacterium, assembly GCA_036004385.1. GTDB lineage: Bacteria > Acidobacteriota > Terriglobia > Acidiferrales > UBA7541 > JACQDE01. The sequence goes on along the minus strand of DASYRO010000086.1, from coordinate 1,113 downwards.
AATGAAATAGCGATCCCGTGGCGGCCCAGATCAGGACGACAAGCATCGCCACGCTGAATCCGGCGGGATGACCGGCCGCGCGCGCGGTCACTTTGGCCCAACGGTTGAAGAACGATGGTTGATACACGTTTTGCCTCCGTGTGTGACAACCGGCTGGACGTTGCAGAGTATTCTCTTAGTTTGATGCGTGAATCCCGTTATATCAAGTTGAGACTGGAGCGAATGGTTGGGAGCCAATCAGCGCCAGCGCCGGCCATCGCTCACTTCGATTCGGCGCAATCCGCTCGCCGACGCCTGGCTGGCATTTTGCCGCCTCCTGGAGTAAAATAGTAGTGTTAAGCCTGCAGCAGAATTCCAGCCAACAAAACAAGGGTCGCGAAAAGGAAAGTGAGGCGTCATGCCTGCGAGAAAGCATGTTCGCGGAGTTAGTTCAAAAGAGCAACGCCAGTACGAGCACATTCTGGAAAGTTCGCGTAAGAGCGGCCGCTACGGCAAGCGGGCCAAGGAAGTTGCGGCTCGAACGGTATTGAAGCAGCACAAGAAGAAGCACCACCGCAAGGGACAGTAGCGGTGCGGGGAGGCTCCGTCCTCCGAAGTGAGTCCGTAAAAAGGAGGGAAACATGTATCCGTCCATTCTGGGCTGGATCGTGATCGGAATTCTGGCCGGCTGGCTCACCGGCAAAATCATGCGCGGAGCGGGCTACGGGATCATCATTGACTTGGTCCTGGGCTTGGTCGGCGCCGTGATCGGCGGGTGGATTTTCGGGCTGCTCGGAATTACAGCTCTCGGCTTCCTGGGCAGTCTGGCCGCCGCGACCGTGGGCGCGATCGTTCTGGTAGCGATTGCGCGAGCCTTCAGCTAATCCCAAGCCGATAGGAAAATACGCGCCGGGCCGTTTCATCTGGGCTAGCCTGAAGTTCAGGCAACTCAGCTCCGATGAGACGGACCGGCGCTTTCTTGGCTACGCTCTTCTTATACTCGCGCGGCACAGCACCGCGATTGCTCCCGTAATAAGCAGAAAGATTGTTCCCGGCTCGGGAACGGGAACAAAACTTATGGTGTGAGTTCCCGTACCGATGGCGCCGGTGGCGTCTGGGATGAGCGCAAGAGTA
>DASYRO010000085.1:0-2057 GCA_036004385.1 Candidatus Acidiferrales bacterium | reverse complement strand
GCCCGATATGGCCCGAAGTTTCGGGCCTCTGGAAGACAACGGACGGGTGTCGGCGGGTCGTGGCCGGCGCAGAAAAACACTTGACTTTCGTCATAAACTGACCAATAGTCATAATTGTCCGGAGGTCATAATTGGGCAAAGGGAAGGCGAAACCGGGACGCAGGGAGCGGCGGCGCGCGGAGACGCGCGAGAAAATTTTCCGCGCGGCGCTGGGACTCTACGCGGCGCGCGGCCTGGGCGCCGTGACCGTGGAAGACATCACGGAAGCCGCTGACGTCGGCAAAGGAACCTTCTTCAACTACTTCCCTTCCAAGGAGCACGTCTTCGAAGCCTTCGGTGAAATGCAGATCGGCAAAATCGAAGCCACGCTGGCCGATGTGCGGAACGGCAAGCTGAGCGTGCGCCAAGCGGTGGTCACGCTGCCGCGGCTGCTGGCGGAAGAGCCGGGGCGCAGCCCGCGCATCATGCAGAGCCTGATCCTCGCGCTGCAAACCAGCCGCCCGATGCGCGAAATTTTCCAGAGAAAAATCCTGACCGGGCGCCGCATGATGGCGGAAATCCTCGCGCTGGGGCAGCGCCGCGGTGAAATCCGGCGCGACGTTCCGGCCGCCGAACTGGCGCGCGCGGTGCAACAGGCGTTCTTCGGGGCCATGCTCATGTGGTCGCTGGACGAGACCGGGACGCTGGCGCGGCGGTTCGCGGAAACGCTGGAGATGGTCTGGCCGGGCGTGAGGAGAAATTGAGTGATTGAGCGATTGAATCGTTGAGTGATTGCCGATGCGAAATAAACTTCACGTTTGCCGGGTCCTAAATCGCTCAATCATAAATCACTCAATCACTAATCGGGATAGCGATCCTTCGCTGCGCTCAGGATGACACCGGCGCGCGGGAGCGAGAGGGAGTAGGCCGATGACGGTGAAGCGCGTGGTGATTGCGGTGGCGGCGGTCGTGGTGATCGCGCTGCTGGTGTGGTGGCTGCTCTCGCTGCGCCGGCCCAAGGAGCTGTTGAGCTCGGGCACGGTGGAGGCGCGCAACATCCGCGTGGGGTCGAAAGTCGGCGGGCGGATTCTGGAAGTAAAGGTGCGCGAAGGCGACCGCGTGGAAGCCGGGCAGGTACTGGTGACGTTCGACGAACAGGAACTTCTCGCCGCACTGGAGCAGGCCCGGGCCAACGCGGAAAAAATGCAGCGCGGGTTCCGTCCGGAAGAAATCACCCAGGCGCGAGCGGCGGCGGCCCAAGCCAAGGCCAATTACGACGAACTGCGGCGCGGCTATCGCAGCGAACAAATCGAAGCCGCGCGAGCGCAGGCCGCGCAGGCGCGCGCGGAAAAGGACAAGGCGGAAGTCACCTGGCTGCGCGTGAGCAACCTGGCCAACGCCGACGTGTTTTCCAAGCAGCAGCGCGACGACGCGGAGGGCGCGTACAAAGCGGCGGCCGCGGCGTTGAAGGCGGCGGAGGAAAAATTCGCGGAGCTGCAACACGGCTACCGGCCGGAAGAAGTTGCCGCGGCGGAAGCGAAATGGAAACAGGCCGACGCGCAGCGTGAACTCGTCGAGCACGGCAACCGCCAGGAAGATATTGACCAAGCGCAGGCCGTGCTGCGCGATGCAGAAGCGAAGTACCGCGAGCGGCAGGTGCTGGCGCCGGCGGCGGCCACGGTGGAAGTTCTCGATGTCCGGCCGGGCGATCTGATCGCGCCGAACACGCCGATTGCCACGCTGCTCGAGCGCGACCAGCTCTTCGTGCGCATCTACGTGCCGGAAACGCAGATCGGGCTTGTCCACGTGGGACAAAAAGCAGACGTACACGTGGATTCCTTCCCCAAGGAAACTTTTCAGGCCGAGGTGGACCAGATCAACCAGAAGGCAGAATTTCTGCCGCGCAACGTCCAGACGCAGGCCGAGCGCGTGCACCAGATGTTCGGCGTGAAACTACGCATCAGCGACCCTAGCGGAAAAGTAATGGCGGGAATGGCGGCAAACGTGAAGCTGAAACTCGAATAGGAATGAATCCGCAGATTACGCAGATTGAATGAGGAACGAGGAAAAGAGGAATG
>DASYRO010000084.1:0-3074 GCA_036004385.1 Candidatus Acidiferrales bacterium | reverse complement strand
CGGGCATGTCAGCGAGTGCGGGGAGGTGATACGGTGCCGGACGCGACTCTTGAACGCCGCTGCGAAGTAACGCCAACTTCCGCCGCGCAATTTCCTTTGAGAGATATCGCTCCGCAATCCATATCCGCGCAGCGCGATCCGCATTAACATTCTGGTTGCACAGGTGACGGAAGAGAGCGTCCTTCTGGACTTCGAGCACGTCATCCTCTGATATCGCATCAAGCAGCGAGTTCAGCCCACGCACGACGCCGTGCGGCGCGGTCTTCATAGCCCTCTCGAGATTCGACATTGGCCCTTCTGGGTTTGCGGCGAAGTACTTAAAGACGGCACTTGATATTGGAGGGTTCATTCGAATGCAACTCACGGGACGTCGGTCCTAGGCGCTGGCACCTTCCGGGAATTTATTCGATGGCCCGGAGCGCAGCAAGCGCGGGTAGTAGATTATCATCCCGGCAGGATTGGCGCCGTAAAGCTGGCTTCGCGGAGACTGACGGACTACCGGAATCCGTGAATTGTGGCCGTCGGCGGCGAACCGTGGTATTTTGAGAGGAGCCGCGCAAGAGCAGTTCCCGCCCGTCCCGAAAGTTGCGAGCAAAAAAGCATGAGAAGGATGCCCGCGCCTTGATGTTGCCACAGGCACGGCTGCCGGTCGCTTGTTGCGGATTGGCGACAGCCAGCGTAGGGGCTCTAGCTTTCCGGTCAGCGGAGTGGTACAAAATAGGCCCCAGTCCTGATGCATTCCCATGGAAACGCGAGCTGCGAGCAACGCAGGGAACTGCCGGATTGCGGGCTGCAAGGCCGCCGTGCCCGCGGAACTGGCCAGAGAACATCTCTGCGCGCAACACTTCACGGTGAGTGTCGAACAGCGATGCGCGGAGCTGCGCCGCGAAACCGTGGGCACCGCGCCGGATGAAGGCCGCCGCGCGGAGATCGTCCGCTACCTCGGCGAAACCGGGCAAACGCTGGCAAAGCTCGCCACGGGCAATCAGCGTCTGCCCGATGAACAAAAGGCTCGTATCCTGAATACCTTCCTCACGCTCATGAACCTGCGCGAAAACATGGATCGCGCCGCGGCGCGAACAAAGACGCAAACCGAAGCGCTGAACCACGCGGCGAAAAGCTGAAGAATTCGAAAAGCGAAAATCGAAAAGCGAAAACCGGTTGAGAAAGAATGCGACGCCCCCCCGCTGCTGTGCTTCAAGCAATTGACGCTGCGAAGGCAAGGCGGAAGCAAGCTTCCGCACTCCAAGAAAAACGAAAATCGAAAAGCAAAAGCAGATCCCTCGCTTCGCTCGGGATGACAACTGGATCTCGCCCAAATGTTCGGTACGCTGCCCAATTCTTCAGCGCGCCGCGGATGACAAATGGGTGAACCCGACGCAGCGTTAGCGTTAGGGAAGCCGCGCGCCGAGGGAGTTGGAGCGGGCGAGGCGCTCGAAGTAGGCGTACACGCGGCGGGAAACTTCGGTGATGGCGTTGTCGGCCGCGTCGGAATCTTTGTCGTAGGTGGTCATCACGGAAATCGCATAGGGCTTCCCCGGCAGATAGACAATTCCCGATTCACAGGCCACTCCGGAAATTCCGCCAGGCTTGCTGGCCAGCGCGACGCTGGCAGGCAGGCTACGGCGGAGCGCGGTGTTTTTCGGATACTTCAAAATTTCCAGGGCGGCCTGCGTGTTTTTGGGGTCGAGCGTTTTACCGCCGTCGAGCATCTCCAGCAGCATGACCATCTCGCGCGGCGTGGAAAGATTTTCGCGCGAGGCGCGTTGCGCATCTATATCCAGCATGATGCGTTGCAGCTTGGTTTGCGTCAGCCCGATGCGGCGGAGATTTTCGTTGACGTTCTGCAGTCCGACGCGATCAATGAGAATGTTCGTCGCCGTGTTGTCAGAGAGCACGATCATGAGCACGGCGAGGTCGCGGAGGGAAAGCGCAGAGCCGCCGTCACCGAAGCGCAGTAGCACTCCGCTGCCCTGGGCCATCATGGATTTCTTCAGATCCACGCGCTCGTCGAGCTTGAGCGTGCCCGCCTGCGCTTGGCGGAAGAGCTCCAGCAGGATGGGAATCTTGATGGAGCTGGCCTGCGGGAACACAGTGTCGGCATTGGCGAAAAATGTTTCGCCGGTGCCCAGGTCTTTCACGGCGATGCCCATCACGCCGTCGAATTCTGCGGCGGTCTGCTGGAGCTGTTTGGCGAGTTTGACCTTGAGGTCGGCGGCCAGTGGATTGACCGGCGGCGCTTGCGCGAAGGCCGGCGCGACCGCAACCAGCAGAGCGAACATAAGCAGCGAACGAAAGCGGATCATCGGTTCACCTCAAGGGAGGGGCGCGGCAAGCAGCGCCCCGACGCCGGGCGGCTATGATATCGCCTTTTCGCGGGCGGCGGGCAATCCCGATGCATCGGGACTGTGCTAACCTTAAATTCTCAAAGTGAGAGCAAGAAAAAAAGTGTGTGGAGGGGGCAATTCTGGTAACGGTCTGGATGCTGGCGCTGTGGCTCGCCCCGCCTCGGCAGGCGCCGCAGTCGCCGACGCCGCCTGCATCATCCCCAGCCATCGCGGCGGAACAGCACACGGCCCATTTTGAGGAGCAACGCGTCGTTGCGGTGCGCGTGGTGAGCGAAAGCGGGGAAGTGATTATGGAAAATCCCGTGGAGCTTGCCCAGCAAGCCGGTCAAAGCTACCACAGCGAAGCGGTGCGCGAGAGCCTGCGGCAACTCTACCGCAGCGGGCGCTACGCGGACGTGCGCACGGAAGCCGCGAACGTGACCGGCGGAGTGCGCTTGGATTTTGTCGTCCAGCCGAATTTTTATGTGAACAGCGTGCACGTGTCCGGGCTCAAGGAGCCACCCAACGAAAGCCAGGCGCTGGCCGCGCTGCAATTAGGGCTGGGAGAAGCCTTCCGCGAGCGGGCGTTGCGCGACGCGCTGGAGCGCCTGCAAGAGGCGTTGCGCGATGATGGATTTCATCAAGCCACGCTGGACGTGGAGCGCAAGGAAACTCCCGCGACGCAGCAGATGGACCTTCTCGTCCGCGTGACGCCGGGCGCCCGCGCGCGCATCGGAGAAGTGACCC
>DASYRO010000083.1:0-3546 GCA_036004385.1 Candidatus Acidiferrales bacterium | reverse complement strand
GGCGGTGCGCCACCGCGTCGGCGCCAGCATCGTCCCGCTGCCGTTTTTCAATCCTCCACGAAAGACGGCTACCCCCGTTGTATAGCAACTCACAGCAGCAACTCGCTCATCGTATGAGGACAATGCGAAAAGCCAATGTGTGCTCACTTCTCGTTCTTGCCGCGATGTTCCTATTGCCTCCTACCACGCGGGCGCAAGACGGCTGGCCAAAGTACGACAAGGAAGCGACGGACCTTCTTCAACAATACCTGCGCATTGACACTAGCAATCCTCCCGGAAATGAAAAGCGCGCGGCGGAATTTTTCTGCGCGCTCTTTGCCAAAGAGAGTATCGAGTGCCAGATCTTTGAAATCGCACCCGGCCGCGCCAACGCTTATGCGCGTCTGAAAGGCGACGGCACGAAGCGCCCGCTGATTCTTCTAAATCACACCGACGTGGTGATCGCCGATCCCAAACTGTGGAGCGTGCCGCCGTTTTCCGCGGAAATCCGCAACGGCGCCATTTACGCGCGCGGCGCGCAGGACATGAAATCCGAGGGAATGTTGCAGGCCATGGTGCTGCTCGCGCTCAAGCGCGAAAACGTGAAGCTTTCGCGCGACGTTATTTTTCTCGCCGTAGCCGACGAGGAAGCCGCCACGGCGGGCACCGAATGGATGTTGAAGAACAAGCCCGACCTGGTGGCCAACGCCGAATTTCTGATCAACGAAGGCGGAGAAAATGTGATTGAAGGCGGCGCGGTGGCCTTCTGGGGCGTGGACGTGGCGGAAAAGGCCCCGTTTTGGCTTCGCCTGACAGCCAAGGGCAGGGCCGGTCACGGCTCCGTGCCGCATGCCGACGCCGCGCCGCATCGGCTGGCGCGGGCGCTGGCGCGCGTGGTGGACTACGAAACGCCGTTGAAGGTGACTCCGCTCTCGCAGCAAATTTTCTGCGATCTGGCGCGCGTGCGATTTCCCACTGAGAAAGATAAATTTTGCAAGCTGGAAGATTCGCTGCGCGATGCCGGATTTCGTAAGCGCATCAGCGAAAATCCCGACTGGGCCTTCATGCTGCGCAACACGATTTCGCTCACCGTGATGAAGGGCGGGCCGCAGACCAACGTGATCCCCGCGGAGGCCACGGCCGAATTGGACGTGCGCCTGCTGCCCGGCGAAGAGCCGCAAAAATTCCTCGAAGAAATCAAGAAAGTGATCGCCGACGACACGATTCAGATCGAACCCATTTCCAAAATCCGCACGCCCAATGAATCACCCGCGAACACCGAGCTGTGGCGCGCGTTTGAGGAAGTGGTGGGAAAATATTTTCCGAAGACGGTCGTTTCGCCGCGGCTGACTAGCGGCTACACGGAAAATCAGATCTACCGTCAGCTCGGCATTCATTCCTACGGGTTCTGCCCGTTCGTCAGCACGCGCGAAGAAGCGGACACGCCGCACGGCACCGACGAACGCATTCTGGTGAAGGAATTCCAGCCGGGGCTGCGCGTGCTGTTCGACGTGGTGACGCGCGTCGCGGAAAAGCAGTAACGTTTTTCGGTTTTCGCTTTTCGCTTCTTGCCGATTATTTCGCCAGCCGGTTGTACTTCTTCAGAATCTCGCGCAGTTGATCGTGCGGCAAGCCGATGACTTTGTGATTGTCGGCGCCGATCATGGTATCCGCGGCGATCATGGCGTTGACAATGGCTTCTTCGGTGGCCTGCACGGTGGCTTGAAAGAGCGGCGTCATTCTCTCATTGGGCAGCATGGTAACGCTGACCGGCCCTTTTTCATCCGCCGCGCCCGGGTTGGCGGTGGAGAACGCGATGAAGATGTCGCCGGAGCCATTGGAGGCGATGCTGCCGTCGCGGCCGAGTCCGAGTGCAGCGCGGCGCGCGATGCGCTTCAACTGGTGCGCCACGAGCGGCGCGTCGGTGGCTACAACAATGATGATGGAGCCGACGTCTTCATTTTCTCGGCGCACGTCAACCGCGGCGCTGGGACCTTCCTTGACTTCGCGGCCGACGTTCACGCCCGCGATGCGCAGGTTGTACCGGCTGCCGTAGTTGCACTGCACAAGCACGCCGACGGTGTAACCGCCGTCTTTGGCGTCGAGCACGCGCGAAGACGTGCCGATGCCGCCCTTGAATCCGTTGCAAATCATTCCCGTGCCACCGCCGACGCTGCCTTCGGCGACCGGCCCGGACTTCGCGCCGTCCAGCGCTTCGAAGGCATGCTGCGGCTTCACGTGGAATCCATTCACGTCGTTCAAAAACCCGTCGTACGTTTCCGCGACAACGGGCAGCGACCACCAGTAGCCGCTCTGGTCCGGCGGAGCGAGTTTCACGCGCCAGGCAATCACGGCATCACGCACCACGCCGACGCTGTGCGTATTCGTAATCATCACCGGGCCTTCGAGAAAGCCGGATTCCTCCACCCACGTTGTGCCTGTCATTTCGCCGTTGCCGTTGAGCGAAAACCATCCGGCAAAGACAAAACTCCTGGGCTGCTTGCCGCGCGGCGAAACCGCGGTGACGCCGGTGCGCACCGGGCCCTTGCCCATGACGAGTTTTCCTTCGCCGGAAATAATTGTGCTGTGGCCGACTTCGACGCCCTTCACGTCGGTGATGGCGTTCAGCGCGCCAGGTGTGCCGTCAAAGGGCACCCCGAGGTCGCGTGCCCGCGGTTTCGTTTGCCCAAACGCCGGGGCAATTACAAGGCTGCTCAACAATGCAAGGACAGTGACGCACGAATATTTTTCTCTCATACGTGCTCCGAGGAACCGTTTTTCGCTCTTCAATTACCTACTTTCTATTTTCGCTTTTCTGCTTTGGAAACACGGGCTGCGTCCAGGCCATTGTGCCGTTAGATGATTCGATTCGCGCGCGCACGTACAGCTCGTTGCCCTGGAATTGATACGCGGGGGTGAAGGAATCATCCTGCCTGAGCACAACTCCATCCTTGCCGATGAAAAATGTGCGATAGCGCGGAGCGGTGTAGCCGCCCGGTTGAGGCAGTTCAATGCGGATTTCGCGCTCGTTGGCCTCGTAGCTTTTCAGCTCGACGCCGCTGCTGCAATAAAAATCGCCGCGGTCGAAAGCTGCGAGGATTGCGGGAGCGGTCAGCTCCGTGGCGCGGACCATGATCCACCCGCGCCCGGCGACGGCCTGGGTCAGCGGCGAGAGTTCGCCTTTGAAGGTGTGTGCGTCATCCACGGCTACGCCGAAGATCACGCGGCCCGTGGATAGAATTTTGTCCCAGATTTCTTCGGTCGAGGGAGAACCACCGCCACCGCGGTTGTTGACCAGCGGATGCCCGTTCCAGATTTCGAAGTGGCGCGCGTCCGCGACCGCGGCGATCTGCTCGGCGGTGAGCACCCATCCAAAATTAGGGTGGTTGATGTGCGGCACGCCGCCCGCAGCGCGAATGGCGCGCGCGTCACGCTGAAGAATTTCCGGAATGCTCGTGCCGCCCTGCGGCGGGACGGTTTCGCGCAAGCCCACGGCGATCAGATGCACGGGCGCGGCTTCGAGGCGGTCGGTGACCTCTTCGCCCTGCATAACGAGAAATTTTCCCG
>DASYRO010000082.1:0-5738 GCA_036004385.1 Candidatus Acidiferrales bacterium | reverse complement strand
GTCGAAGTAATGATCGTCCACGCGATGCCGGGCGAGCTTATCCGCGGAGATGTGCGCGGGCGTTTTGCCTTTACGGATGCGCACCGGATTGGTGCGCGAAGTGTGCAGCATGGTGCCGCCGCTGCGGTCAATGCCGCGCGTGTTCAGGCGGTCCAACGGGCGCAGATAATCGGGGTCCAGCCCGCGGCCGAGGTTCATGTGCGTCAAGCCTTCCCATCCGCGGCGGATGCCGATCACCTCGAAGCCCAGCTCAGTGGATTTGTAGACCACGGATTTGATGACCGAGTTGAGGCCGGGGACGTCGCCTCCCCCGGTCAGCACTCCAATGCGGCGGATTTTAGACATGAGGAAAGCCTCTGTGGCACGTAGCATTTCATTGTAGCAGAGGGCGGCGAGGCGGAGAGGGCGTAGGGTTTTGGGTTTAGGGTGTAGCGGGAAATCGCAACTTAGAACTCTGCGCTTCTCTGCGTCCTCTGTGTCTCTGTGGTAGGTTTTTTTCTGATTTCTAACTTCTGATTTACTTGGGAGGTTCTTCGGGTTCGGGCACGCCGAGGGCCTGAATCTGAATGGAGCGCTCGCGCGGGCCGTCCAGCTCGGCGAGAATCACGGACTGCCAGCCGCCCAGAGCGAGCTGTCCGTTGCGCACCGGCAAGGAAAGCGTGTGTCCCAGAAGCATGGCGCGGAGGTGCGAGTCGGCGTTCTTGCGCTCACACTCGGAGATTTTCGGGTCGTTGTGCCGCCAGTAATCGAAGCGGCTGACGATTTTTTCCAGGAACGATTTCATGTCGTCGAGCAGGGCCTGCTGAAATTCGTTGATGAACAGCGCGGTCGTGGTGTGCAACGACTGCACGATGAGGAACCCGGCTTTGAGCCCGTTTTTCTTGATCAGGTCGTTGAGGTCGCGAGTGATGTTGATGAGTTCGAGGCGCTCGCGCGTGGTGTACATCAGCGTTTCCAGACAGAGCTGGAGCGCGGCCGTGGGACGCACTTCCGGCGTCAAGACGGGCGACTTCGCTGGCGCGCTGCTCATGGATTGCTCCTTCCGGACCGGACCTGTCACGAAGTCCACATTATAGGCCGCGCTGCAGCGGGCGTCCAATGCAAATTTCTGCCGATTGTGTCGCTCGATTCAAAAGCAACGAAACAACAGACCGGTTTTCGGACTCCGGTGGAGTCCACCGGACTCCCGAAACCGGAGATGAACGCAGATAGACGCAGATGAAAACGTTAAAGAGTTGAAGGGTTAATGGGAAGATCAAAAATGAAGACAGAACATTAACGCAGAGAACTCAGCGGCGCAGAGAGCACAGAGAAAAGCCGCATTCACTTGGGCCGAATTTCCAGCGGCTTTTCTTGCGTGCGCGATTCCCAGTGGTTGGAGGAAATCATCCGCCGGAGCTGCACCATGCGCTCACCGGCCGGCGGGTGCGAGCGGAAATAACCGCTCAGCGTGCTGATCGTGACGCGGACAACTTCTTGCTGCGGCGACCGGGCGCGGGAGGCTTCCTCGCGGTTCATTGCGTCGAATTTCTCGAACAACCGCAGCGCGCCGAAAGGCGAATACCCGGCACGCACGGCGAGCTCCGTGCCGACTTTGTCGGCTTCCAGCTCCTGCGTCTTCGAATAGCCCGCCTGAAACACCTGGATGGGAATCTGCGCGAGGCTGCCGATGACGCCGAGGTTTAGTTTGCGCATGCGCGCTTCAATCTGCACGCGCTCGGCGCAGTGGCGGCGATCGGCGTGGGCCAATTCGTGGCCGAGCACCGCGGCGAGTTGATCTTCGGAGTCCATCGAGGCGATCAAGCCTCCACCGATGTAGATGTGCCCGCCGGGCAGCGCGAAGGCGTTGTCGAAGCCGCCGGGGATGTAATGAAATTTGTAGGGCAGCTTGCGGTGCGCGCGTGCCGCCAATTGGGTGCCGACACGTTCGACATAAGTGGCCATCGCCTGCTCGTCAGGCGAGCGTACAAAATTCGAGGCATAATTCTCACGGGCCATTTCGTTGCCGATGGCGATTTCGTCTTCATCGGAAAGCCGCGTTGCCGTCATGACCACGCGGCCCAGCTCGCGCTCCGTGTCGGCGATGAAGTAGAGCACGGCGCGGGGATTCACCGGCGCGGGGACCTGGCGCACGTGGCTGGCCACCAGCGCGCCGCCTACCAGCGCAAACACCGCCGCGAATGCCAGCCAGCGTTTCATCGTCCTCACAGATATTTGCGCAGCTTCTCGCGATTCCGCGTGTACAGATACGACACGAAGAGCAGCGCCGCTCCAAGAATAATAAACGTCAGGTATCGATCACCGGGGTTGAGCTCCCACACGTCCATGAACACGATTTTCACCACGCAGACCAGCAACACGGCCAGGCCCGTGAGTCGGTAACTTCGCTCGCCAGCGATCAGGGCGGTGAGAAAGATCAGCACGCCCTCGATGCCCCACGCCACGGTCAGATGTCCCTTGCTGATTTCCAGCGCCAGCAGCACGGTGAGGAGCGCAACTGGCGCGAAGAACAGCGCCTGCTCCGGCCGGCGCACCAGGCCCCGGGCCCAGCGCTTGATGGCCGCCGCGGGCTGCGCCGTCAGCGGCGGCTCGCGCAAGCGGAATGCAAATGGGAGAGAAAGAAGCAGCAGCGCCGCGGCGGTTCCCACGGTCAGCACCGGCTTCTGCCACAAGCCCGGCGGATAGTATTTCGGCAGGGTGAAATTGAAAAAGGAAGTGCGGAAGACTACCGCCCCGGCGAGAAGCAGGCCCTGGTGCAGATAGATGCTCCGCTTCACAAACGTCGCCATGGCCAGCAGCACCGCGACCATCGCCGCCCACCCTGCCACCACCCATTCCGGCGCCAGCTCAAAACGAACGAGCGCCGCCAGCGTAATCGCCCCGGCGTAATTGAAAACAGTAACCGCGTGGAAGCGGCGTTCGAGTTCGAAGCCCGCTTCGGGAGCATTGCGCAGCCGCGCATAAATATAGTAGTAGGCCGCAGCGAGCGGAATGACCGTGTACAGCCGCGCGCTGAGTTCGCCCGGCAGCGACTCGGCGTTCAGGTTGGCGAAGAACAGCCGCACGAAGCTGGCGGCAAACACCGTATAAGCCTGCCAGCGCAGCGAGCGCTTCTCCATCGCGCAGCCCAGTTCGAACAACACAAGACCCATCAGCGCCCAGCCCAGCGCGATGCTGGCCGGCTGCAGTTCGTACCACATCAGAAGCGCAACGAGCGCCGAGCCGGCCCACGAATAGCACGCGGCGAGGATATTGGAATTCTGAATGTCCGGCTCCGCCCCCCAGCGCGAAGCCGCGTAGAACAGCACGGCCACTATCGAGACGCTGAGCAACCGCACCGTGAAGCCGTGCAAGGTTTCCGTGCTGCCGAAATTGTTGAACAGCGTCCACAGGAACGCTCCGGCGTAGAGCACCAGCGCCTGGATTTCCAATTCATAGCGCTTGAGCGCGCGTCCAATGACCAGCAGAAGAAGTCCGAATGACGCCCAGGCCACGGCGGTCCACGCGGAGGGAAGTTCCTTCCAGGCGAGCAGCGCGATCAAAAACGAGCCGGCCGTGGTGTATGCCGCCGGGACGCTGCCGATGCGCTCCGGATCGCGCGCGCCGCTCCACCGCGCAGAGACGTAGAGCAACGCGGCCACAATGCTCAGCGTCAGGAAGCGCAGCGTAATGCCGTGCCAGACGCGTTCCACTTCCAGATTAATCGCGAATGAACGCACCACCGCGGCGGTCGCCAGGCAGTGCGCCTGCCAGACGAACTCCGCGCGTTGGAAAAATTTCGCCACGAGCAGCAACGCCAGCGCGAACGCCGCCCAGCCCACCACGGTCCATTCCCACGGCAATTCTTTCCACGACAGCAGCGCGACGATCAGGCTGCCCGCCCACGTATAGGTCATGGAGACCGGACGGCGATCTGCAATCCAGGCCAGACTCACCCAGCGCGCGGCGGTGTAAAGCATCGCGGCGACGAGACTCAGAGCCACCAGTCGATGCGACACACCATAAAACAGAGCGGTCTGCCCGATGTTGAAGAGGAACGCCCATACCAATCCCGCCGTGGCAAAGAAGTGCGCCTGGATGGAGAGATGGTCAACCGCGAAACGGCTGCCCACGAACGCAAGCAGTAGTGCCAGCGCGGTGCCGGCCACGGCCAGCCACATGTTGGGCGTGGCGAACCACGCGCCTGCCAGGGCTAACACGCCGCCAAGATAGGAGAGCGCCGCGAGATAATTTTCTTCCAGTGGTGTACCGAAGATGTCGCGCCAGCGCCGCGTGACGTAATGCGCGTTGGCGTAAAACACCAGCGCGGCCACTCCCAGCAGAAGCGCCACGCCGCGGCTCGCGGAGTCCACGGCGCCCTCCACGCGCGCCGGAAAATTCCTCGCGGCATCCGCGAACAGCAAGTGACCCGCCGTCAGCGCGGCGCCCAGAATGCCGAAGTGGCGAAAAACAATTTCTCGGGAAAACACGCCGACGAGAAACAGCGCTTCCGCTTCCGCCAGCCACACCACCGCCAAATCTTGGCCGCTCCACCGGTAAGCGGGGGCCGCGACCAGCAGCACGCTGCCCAGCGTAGTGAGGGCGATGAAGGCCATCCGCCTGCTCCGGATGCGCGGAAGCTGTCCAAGAGTCATTTCTACCGCGCCGACGCCCAGCAGCACCCAGAAGGCCCACAATTTCTGGTACGACTGATAATGCAGCAGGGCCAGCAGCAGTCCGGTGTTAAGCAACGCGGCCAGCGTGGAATAGTTTTCTTGCTTTTCATCTCCGGGGCGGCGCAGCACGTAGGATGCGCGAAAGATGGCCCAGTAGAACACCAGCAGAGCGACACTCGCGCCGAAACCGGGGAACGCCTGCTTGTGTTCGCCCATGGGTTCGATGATGGCGCGCAGCCACAAATAGTGGTTCAGGAAGGAAGCCAGCAGGCCGAAGATTTCCAGTTCGTACCAGCGGCGCCGCAGCGTGATGGTCACCAGTCCGGCGGCGAGCAGCGCACCGGAGGTCAGGCTGTAGGCCGTCTCGGGATCCGCGGGGGCGCCGGAGAAATGCCGCAAGGCCACCGTCGAGAAGCCCAGGAAAAAGGCCAGGCCGGTGACAAGCTGCGAATCGTAGCGCAGCGTGTGCGCGACCATGGCTCCGGCCACCACCAACAGCAGCGAGAGATCCAGCACCCGCGAATCCAGCACGCGCGCGGCTTCGATGAAGTACATGGCGAACGTTGTGAAATACACCAGCGCCCACCCGCCGCCGATGCCTGTGCGCGCCAGCACGCGATAGCGCGGCGCGGTCTTCTCGAAATAGACGCCCGCGCCCAGCATGCCCAGGCTGACCGCGTAGCCGAGGACCACTTTCCAACCGGCGGAAAGCGTGGGCAGCTTGTACATCAACCAGAACGCCACGCCCAGCACGAGAATGGTGATGCCCAGCTTGTTGAGCCAGTTCGTGCCCAGCTTCTCTTCGATGTCGAACGAAAATTTTCTGCGCGGCGGCGCGGGGGCTTCCACGCGAGCTGCGCTCACTCCCGCAGGAACAGCCGGCGGGACGTGTGATGCTGGCGGAGCCGCTGCGGCCGATGCCGCGGGTTTGGTTTCAACCGGCACGGAGGGAAGCGGTGGCGTTGGCGGAGGAACTTTTGTCGGCGGCGGAAACACCGAAGGCGGAGGCACAGCGGACGACGGAGTCACGGCCGTCGGCGGAGGCACGGCCCTTGGCGGAGGAATCTTCGGCGCTTCTGGCGC
>DASYRO010000081.1:0-2754 GCA_036004385.1 Candidatus Acidiferrales bacterium | reverse complement strand
GGTGCTCGGGCTGTAAGAAATGGATATCAAATTTCAAATTTGAAATTCCGAAACAGGAAAATACAAATCTAACTCAGAGACGCAGAGGAAACCGAACGCAAACTGGTGGCAGCGGCGGACGATCCTGTCCGCCGCATTCATTTTGGCGCCGAGGCAGGGCGCACACATCAGCACGCCGCAACACCAAGCCGGCGCTTACGCGCCGCACTCCACACACTGAAAATGCAAAACCGAAGTCGCCGGTTGGAAGCCGGCGGTACGCGCGCGCGAATGGCGATTATTTGGCGGGCGCGGGTGCGGCGGCGATCTCCGCTTTGATGATGCTGTCCAACTTGGGAAAATTCTTCACCAGCCAGGGTTTGCCGTTGGCTGCGATTTCTCCCTGCTTGCTGGTGGTCTCTTCGCCGTAGCCTTTGTAGAGGTTGTCCACGACGTCCATGCCTTTCACCACCTCACCGAAGGGCGAAAAGCCCTGGCTATCGAGGAAGGAGTTGTCGCCGTAGCTGATGAAGACCTGCGTGGTGCGCGTGTTGGGCCCGGCCATCGCGTAGGTGATTTTGCCGCGGGTGTTGGAAGTTTTCCGCGGGTCGTCTTTGATGGCCGCGCGCTGCCAGGCCGCCGACACCGCGGGATGCGCGCTGATGCCGAACTGGACCATGAAGCGTTCCACGGCACGGAAGAGACTGGCGTCGTCGTAGAAACCGTTTTTCACGAGATTATAAAAGCGGTCCGCGCCCAACGGGGCCCAGGCGCGCGTGACGCGCACGGTGAACTCGCCCTTAGTGGTTGTGAATTTTACGTCGTACGTGTCCGGGGCTTTTTCGTTCAGCGCCGCCGGATTGAGCAGCGCGCGGTTGAACGAAGCCCCGGGAGCGGCCTTTTGCGGCGCCTTCGCCTGGGCGGCGGCACCGCGGACGCAAAACATCGCAAGAACCAAGATTACCAATCCTGCCAAAATCAGCCTGATGACCTTCATCGTTTCCTCCGAAATGTGGACCTGCATGACAAGCGTCCGCTATTTTGCGGCGGTGCGCTGCAATTCGCGGCTGACGCGCTCGGCTTCTTCCATCACGCGCAGCGTATTGCCGCCGAGAATCTTCTCAATATCTTTTTCCGAATAGCCCTTGCGAAGCAAGGCCTCCGTGATGCGCGGCAGCTTGGAGACGTCTTCCATGCCGAAGGGCATGGTGGCGCCGTCGAAATCGGAGCCCAGGCCGACGTGGTCCACGCCGGCGACCTTTGCCGCGTGGTCAATGTGCTCGATGATTTTTTCCCAAGTCACTTTGGGAATTTTGCCCGCGTTCATCATCTCGTGGGCGCGGCGCTCGCCTTCGATCACCGCGCAGGCTTCATTTTCGCCGCAGAGTTTTTCCACATCCGCCTCGGTTTTGGTCACGTCCGCGCCCATCGCGCGGGTGGCGTCCCGCGCTTCCTGGCTGAGGAATGTGTAGTGATAGTTGATGTGCACGACGCCGCCGTTTTTGGCCAGCGCGCGCAGCATGTCGTCGCTCATGTTGCGCGGATGACTGCAAATCGCGCGGCAGGAGGAGTGCGAAGCGATGACCGGAGCCTTGGTCACCGCCAGCGCGTCGTAAAACGTTTTGTCCGAGACATGCGAGATGTCCACGAGCACGCCGAGGCGGTTCAGCTCGCGCACGACGCCCTTGCCGAAATCGGTCAGGCCGTTGTGCGCGGGCTTGTCCGTGGAGGAGTCCGCCCAGTTGTTATTGAGAAAATGCGTGAGCGTCAGATAGCGCACGCCGAGCGCGGCGTAGAGCCGCAGCATGCCGAGATTGTCGTCAATCATGTGCCCGCCTTCCATGCCCATGAGCGCGGCGATTTTTCCGTGCGCGCGCGCGGCGCGGACTTCGGCGGCGGTGGTGGCCAGGACGAGATCGTTGGGATGCAGGCGGACCTGTTCGCGCACGGCGTCAATCTGCTTGAGCGCGCGCTCCACGGCGGGCGGGCCGGTGAGCTGCGAGCGGACCCATATGGAAAAGAAAATCGCGCCGAGATTGCCTTCGCGCATGCGCGGGATGTCAATGTGGCCCTTGGCGTCGCGATGCGCGAGATCGAAATGGTCGTAGAGCATGCGCTGCGGCGTGTCATCGTGCGTGTCCAGGACGAGCGCGCGCTTGTGCAGCGCGGCGGCGCGGTCGGAGATGGAGTCCGCGGGAAGACCGGAAAGGGCGAATGCGCCGATGAGCAGCGCGGATAAAGAGCACAGAAGAAAGATGCGTCGGTTCGTCAACGTTCACCTCACGAAACACGATATACGATACTCGATATTCGATATTCAAGAGCTACAGAAGAAGCGGAACGGAGAGATTCTTCGCTTCGCTCAGAATGACAGCAGCGGTTACTTTGCGCCGGGCTTCGACAATTCGCGGCTGATGCGTTCGTTTTGCTCCATCACGCGCAACAGATTGCCGCCGAGAATTTTCTCGATGTCGCGTTCCGCATAGCCTTTTGTCAGAAGCGCCTCGGTGATCCGTGGCAGATGGGAGACGTCGTCCATGCCTGCGGGCATGGTGGCGCCGTCGAAATCGGAGCCGAGGCCCACGTGGTCAATCCCGGCAATTTTTACGGCGTGATCAATGTGCTCGATGATTTTGTCCATGGTCACTTTGGGCATGGCCGCGGCGATTTCTTTGTTCAGGCGATCGATTTCCTCCCGGCGCTTGGCTTCATCGTTCGCGTACTGCTTGCGAATTTCCGCGAATTTGGCCTGGTCGGACTCGCGGCGCGCCTTGG
>DASYRO010000080.1:0-5414 GCA_036004385.1 Candidatus Acidiferrales bacterium | reverse complement strand
CCCGTCCGATGCCCCAGCCGAGCAATACGCCGAAGATGCCGCCAAGAAATCCCATGGAGCCGGCTTCGGCGAAAAACAGGCGGCGCACGTCGCGGTCGCTGGCGCCCAGCGCCTTCATGATGCCAATTTCGCGGCGCCGCTCGAGGATGGCCATCACCAGCGTATTGATGATGCCCAGCGAAGCCACGGCCAGCGCCAGGCTGCCGAAAATTCCGAGGAACAAATCCAACACGGCAAAAAATCGCCGCAGGCTGCGCATGGCCTCCATCATGGAAAACGTCGAAAAGCCCATCTTCTCGATGGCTTTCTCCGCGGCCTGCACGTGCGTGGGGCTGGAGAGCCGCACCATCAGAGTTTGGTACGTGGTCGTATTGCCGGACGTGCGCATCAACTCGCGCACGCTGGACGTGCCCACGGTGTTGAGTTTTTCCGCCAGCGCGATGGGAATGAAAATGCCGCCGCGGCCGAATCCACGCAGGCCGCCGAAGGGTTCATTTTCGATGATGCCCACTACGCGCACCTTGCGCTCGCGCCGCACGGCGGAGAAGCCTTCGCTTTCGCCGTCGGCGGATGGCGGCGAACTGCTCGCGCTGGCCAGCGTCTCGCGCGCGACGTATCGCAGCGTGACCTCCTGGCCCAGCAGCGTTTGCGGGTTATCGGCCAGGGTTTTGGCGAACTGCGTTTGCAGGATGACTTCGTCGGCGTCGGGGCGCGAAAAGAACGTGCCCTGCATTTTTTCAAACGCGTCGCTGGAGCGCGCCGACGGCGTCAGGCCGCCCACAAACGTGAACTTCGATTTTTCACCGAAGCGCACTTCGCTGGTAAAACGGATTTCCGGATACACCTCGATGACGTTGGGCAGGTTTTCGATTTCGCGGCGCGCGGCTTCGTCCAGCGGGCGGAGGTCGCGGCCCTCGCGGGGACTCTCGCGATCGCGCTGGTCACTGCCGCGGAATCCGCGAAACTCCGGCCGGGAGAAGACAGCGACTTGATCGAACAGACCCGAACGCGAAAGCCGGTTGCTGGCCAGTTCCTGCAAGCCCACGCCGAGCGCGAGCAGCGCCACGAGCGAGGCGATGCCCACGGCGATGCCCAGCGTGGTGAGGGAATTGCGCAGCTTCGATTCGCGGAGATTTCGCGCGGCAAGCTCCAGCAGGTCGTGGGTCTTCATCGCTGGACTCCGTCGCCGGCCAGCTTGCCGTCGGAGAGAAAAATCATTTTCTGGGCGAACTGCTCGGCCAGAGGGCGCTCGTGCGTCACCAGCACGACGGTCATGCCCAGCGAGGTGTTGAATTCGCGGATGAAGTTCAGGATTTCCATGCCGGTTTTACTGTCCAGGTTGCCGGTGGGCTCATCGGCCAGCAGGATGGATGGCTTGTTCACCAGCGCACGCGCCAGCGCGGCGCGTTGCTGCTCGCCGCCGCTCAGCTCGCTGGGACGATGCAGCACGCGCGCGGAAAGTCCGACGCGCTCGAGTGAAGCGCGCACCAGTTCCTTGCGCTGTGCGCGTTCGACTTCGGCTAATCGCGCGGGCAGCTCGATGTTTTCTTCTAGCGTCATCGTGGGAATGAGGTTGAAGGATTGAAAGACCATGCCCACCGTGTGCCGGCGATAGCGCGCCAATTCCTCCGCGGAGAGTTGCGCGAGGTCGCGGCCCTGCACGCGAATGGCGCCGGCGGTGGGGCGGTCGAGCCCGGCGATAAGGTTCAAGAGCGTGGATTTTCCGGAGCCGGAGCTGCCCAGCAGCGCAACGAATTCGCCCGCGCGCACTTCCAGCGTGACGCCGTCCACGGCGCGAATGGTGGACGGGCCCATTACGTAATGCCGCCGCACGTCCTCCGTATGAATGGCGACGTCGCCATTGTGATTCACGCGCATGCCTCCGCATGGTACTACGTTTGTTCGCGCCACAAGGTTGCGGTTTTCTGTCGAGAATTTGAGAACGACGGAATCCTGCGGCTGAGAGCTTTATTTCATGGGCAGGAAGCGGACCTCTTCGGAAACATGCTTTCCTTTTTCCATGCCGTCGACGCGAGCGGTGAGCGAGCCGTCGGGATTCTTGCGGTAGAGGATTTTCTTAGGATTGTCGTGCTGCGGATTTTCGAAAAGCGCCTCGTTGGCGCTCAGTCGAGTGAGCTTGAAGTCCGTGCCGGGGCGGGCAGTGGGGTGTGCAACGTAGAAGATTCCGTCCGGGCGAGCCTCGATGCGAAGATACTCGAAGTAGGTCGTCTTGCCGCCGGCGATACGACGTCCCATGCCGAGCATGGATCCGCCGGCATCCTTCGTCCAGTATTCTTCGATCTGCTCCCTGCCCGGTGCAGTGGCCCAGCTTCCGCTCATCCAGGCCAAGTCGGCAACCTTCCACGCACTCTTCTGTTGTGCGGTCAACGTAGCGGGGATCGCGTTGGCCAGCAGGGACAGAATGAAAAGCAACATGGGCATCGCCGGCTGTCGAATCGTTGTAGTGGCGCAAACGGCGATGGGATGGCTTTGCCTCAATGGACACCTCCGGCCGCGAGGATTCGTTTCAGTTCCTCCGTCCAATTAAAGATCACGTGCATCCGGCCGCCCTGCGGCACTGAGTCGCCAATTTCCGATGTATCGGGACTGTCGGTTTACCATGTTGCGCCGCTGCTTGGCGGTGACACGATAGTGCGCAATGGTCTGTCAAATCATTTGTCGGTCGAGAAGGCATGGTATGTGCCACTGAACACCGTGTCAACTGATTGCAAGTTGTGGCCGGGCCCACCGTCAACCAATCAGCTCGGCGAACCTCTGTTGACTTGCTCACAACGGCAACCTAGACTCCCCGCCCAAGCGACCGTCTCGGAAGGTGCGACGACTTTGGAAATCGACGGGAAACCGACGCAGAGCGATGCGCTCCCGACCGAGGGGAGAACGCGGTTGCTCTTGGCCAGTGTGCCCCCGTGGGCGATTGCAGGATTCATTTCCCGGTTTATACCTGTTCTCATTGTCGCTTCACCTCTACCCTGGAAATTGCCGACGGGAGCGAATTTCTTGATTCATGTGTTTGGGCTGCCGGAGCAGCTCGCCATTAGGATTGGTTTTGCCGCAGCAATGCTGCCCCTGACGAGTGTGTTCGCAGCCACTCTAGGAGCTGCGCAGTGTCTTATCCTTCGTGCCGTGCGGCCTTGGGCGGGGCGATGGGTGTTGGCGGCGGCCGCTGGCGGGGCGCTCGCTTGGGCAACAGGCTTGATGCTGTCACTGTATCCGGACTTGAACCCGGCAGACATAACTTCTCCGTGGCTGCTGGTGCTTCATTCATCGCTGCGCGGAGCTCTACTTGGCGGGTTCGTCTCCATCGTGCAGCGGTGGTCAATGCGGGGACGGGTCTTCGTGCCGGGATGGTTTGTGCTTGCCAGCGTTATTGCCAGCGGCGCTGGCGCTCTTGCTGTAGTGATTTGGGCGCTGAGCGCCCTCGGCTCTCTCCGGTAACCAAAGTAAAACCGCAGCCGGAACTCAGGAGGCAACTTTGTACAAAAGTACCCGCCGAGAACTGATTCGAAACGCCGCCGCGACATTTGGGCTGGCGGCTTTGGGATTCACCGGTAGTTCACCCGCTTTTCCAGCACAAACACCGGACAAGCAAGCCTTTCCTCCAGGGACGAGAGATTTCTTTCCGGGCTTTAAGAAAGCCAGCGCGAAAACCTCAGCCGCGGAAATCCACTTTGAAGTCGGAGGAAGCGGGCCAGGATTGCTGCTCCTTCATGGTTATCCGCAGACGCACATCATCTGGAGGAAAATTGCGCCTCAGCTCGCCGAGCATTTTACGCTGGTCATTCCCGACTTGCGCGGGTACGGCGAGAGCAGCAAGCCTGCGGACGGCGAAAACCATTCCGCTTATTCCAAGCGAGCTATGGCCCAGGACCAAGTGGAACTCATGGCCAGCCTGGGATTCAAAAAATTCGGCGTAGTGGGACATGACCGAGGAGGGCGTGTGGCCCATCGCCTGGCTCTGGATCACGCAGGAGCAATCACGAAGATTGCGGTCCTGGACATCGTGCCGACCTACAAGCTGTACCACAGCGTGAGCAAGGAATTTGCCGCTGCTTACTTCCACTGGTTTTTCTTGATTCAACCGGCGCCTTTCCCAGAAACATTGATCGGTAACAACGTGGAGTTTTTTCTCAAGACTTGGTCGTTTGGAGGGCTCTCGCCGAAGGTGATCGATGAGCATGCCTTCAACGAATATCTGCGATGCTTTCGAAACCCGCAGACGATTCATGCATCTTGCGAGGATTATCGCGCTGCCGCTTCGATTGATTTGGTCCATGATGCCGCGGATCTGAATCGGAAGGTTGCTTGTCCGCTGCTGGCTTTGTGGGCGGAACACGGCGCGATGCACCCCTTGTTTGACGTGCTCGATACCTGGAAGGAGCGGGCCTCGAACGTCAGCGGAAAGCCGCTTCCGGGCGGCCATTTCCTCCCCGAAGAATCGCCCGAGGCTGTTCTACACGAACTGAGAGGTTTTCTGGCCCGCGCTTAGTTCTATAAGGAGCGCGGAACTTGGCGTAAACCAGTCCGCGCGTGGGCGAGAAGGCCGTTGAACCACTGAAGATGACGTGGTCGGGGCGCGCGGGCCCGAATCCTTGGGCTGAATCGCGGGCCTTCCGCCGCTGGCGGACGCGCTGCGCGCACGGCGATTTAACGGCAAGTGTGGATGGTCGGGGCGCGCGGATTCGAACCGCGGACCTCCTGCGCCCAAGGCAGGCGCGCTACCAGGCTGCGCTACGCCCCGACTGCGAATTAGTGTAGCACAGCGCGCAGGGCCGAACAGAAGAGGCCGGGAAGTAAGGACGTAAGTGAAGTAAGGAGTTCAGGAGGTCGAGGAAGAATCGACGCGAACAATTATTTTCGTCTATCGGGGTAAATCGGCAAGGCGGATTCGGCGGGGCTGTCATCGAGATCGAGGCCGAGTTGCAGCCGCGCGGCTTCGGACATGCGGCCCTGATGCCAGGGCGGATCGAAAACAATTTCGACGTGGACTTCTTTCACACCCGGCAGGCGCGCGAGTTTGCGTTCCACGTCGGCTTTGAGCACGTTGCCCATGCCGCAGCCCGGAGCGGTCATGGTCATCTTCACGTCGATCTTGTGTTCGCCCGATGAGAGCGGAGTGATTTCGCAAGAATAAATCAGTCCGAGGTCCACCAAGTTGACGGGAATCTCGGGATCATAAACGGTTTTCAGTTGATCCCAGACCATCTGCTCGCTGAACTCGGATGATGCCGTCGGACTTTGCGGCGCGGCAGGCGCAAGGCCGAGCGCGTCCGCGTCTTGGTCGCTGATGCGCAACATCTGCCCGGTCGAAGCAGCAGTGACCGTATAGCTGCCGCCGAGCTTCTGCATGATGCGCACGACGGTGCCGCTCGCCAGCGTGCGCTGCGTGCCGCTGG
>DASYRO010000079.1:0-3732 GCA_036004385.1 Candidatus Acidiferrales bacterium | reverse complement strand
GCAAACACGGTCTTCGCGCCGAGGACGTCGCGATAGAACGCCACCGAACGGGCCACGTCCTTGACGAGCAGGTTCACCGTAAATTTCGGCAGCCGCCGGCCGAATTCGTCGGCGGGCATCCACGGTTCTTGCGTGCGTTTTGTGGTCACGGGTCCTCCGCTCGATTCCGCCCCGCCGGAAATTACTTTGCCGCGACAATCGGCAAGATAATTCGCGATGGATATTTCCGGTCGTGATGAACGCGGATGGTGGCTCTGCGCATTTCCGCGGACTCCGTTTCCAGCTTGCCGGTGTGCAGGTTGCGCGAAAAATGCGGGAAGAACGCCGCGGAAATCTGCGCGCGAATGCGGTGGCCCTTTAGAAACGCGTTGCTGGTGATGAGATTTTTCAGCACGAGCTTGTACACGCGGCCGGGCTGGAGCAGCTCGCGCGGGCCGCGCTCGTTGCGGTAGCTGGCGCGTTGCACGTCGAGGCCGGGGCTCATCAAGTTGACGGCCTGGCCGTCGGGCGCAACGTCGAGCAGCTTGACCCACAGGTCGGTGTCCGGCGCGTCGCAGGAAATGTAAATCTCCGCCGTGATGTTGCCGGTGACTTCGGTATCCTGCGCGAGCGGCGCGGTTTCGAAAATCAGCACATCGCTGCGCTTGGCCATTGGGCTGTAGTCGTGCCCGCCGCTGTAGGCGGGATAGGGATCGGTGACGGGATTCGCCGGGTCGGAGACAAACGAGCTCGATGCCGCGCTTTTTTGCGGAGCAGTCCAACTCAATTCGCCGGGTTTGTCCGTGCTCGCAGTGGAAGAAAGATAAAGCGGCTTCGCTTGCGTGCTGGGAATCGGCCAGGCGTCGGCTTCGCGCCAGGCGTTGCGGCCCATCACGAAGACGCGCACAGGCTTTTCTTTTTCGACGCCGTTGTCGATGCCTTTGACGTAGCGGTCCATCCAGCGCAGGACAACTTCGTCATAATCAATTGCGGACTGCGGGCCGAAGTCGCGCACGCCGGCTTTGGTTTCTTTTGTTGCGCCGACGCCGTGCACCCACGGGCCGATGATCAGATGCGCGCGCTTATCGGCCTGTCGTTTGCGCGCGGCGACCACGCCAGAATAGTTCGTCGTCGCGCCCTCGGGTCCGTAGGCCTCGTCGTACCATCCGGAAAGATTAAGCACCGCGGCATCCGTGCGATCGTACTTGTTGCGCAACTCGCACCATTCCCACCACGCATCCCTGGGCTCGTGGCGCAGCCATTCGAAATACCACGGCGCGATGTCTTTCAACTCGTCGAGCGCCGCGAGCGGCAAGCGGCCCTGAAGTTTCGCCGCGTCTTTTTCGAATGCGGCGCGGGCTTCCGTGCCCGTTCGCGGGCCGGGAAGACTTTTTTTCATGCGTACGTCCGGAGCGATGTTGTTCCAAACCCAGCCGACCCACGAGCCGTCAAAGACGCCGCCGGAGTAGAAAAAATTCCGCGGCGTGGAAAACGTCATCGCCGGAACCATGGCTTTCAAATGCGGAGGACGCTCCATGGCCGCGAGCCACTGCACCGCGCCGGGGTAAGAAAGCCCGAACGTGCCCACCGCGCCGCTCGACCACGGCTGCTTTGCCGCCCACTCAATGGTGTCGTAGCCGTCCTGGCCTTCCTGCTGGTAGGGAAGAAATTCGCCGGCGGAAGCGTAGCGCCCGCGGACGTCCTGCATCACGACCGCATATCCGCGCTCGACGGCCTTGCGATACGTCGCGTAACTTTCCGGAGAGCGGCGCTTATCGTACGGCGTGCGATAGACAAGCACCGGAAATTTTCCGTCGCCGGCTGGCCGCCAGATGTCCGCGCGGAGAATAACGCCATCGCGCATGGGGATCGCGACGTCGTTTTCCTTCACGATTTCGGCGGGCCGGCCAGGGAGAAAATACATCCACCCGCTACACCCGGCAAGAAACACAGCCGCGAGCATCGAGAAAGGTAGAAGGAATCGTTTCATCGGTGTTGAGCCTATCACTCGGCATTACAACGCAACAACGCTGGAACCGGCCCTTCGCTTCCCTCAGGACAAGCGCGACGCGGGCGCTAGTGGCGGCGCGCGAGAAACCAATTCACGAGGGCGATGACAGCGACGGCGAGGATGATTTTCATATGGTCGGCGGTCATCTGCGCCACCATCACGACGCAGAACGCCATCCCGGCCAGCGCGAAGAGCCAGCCGCCGGGCAAGCGAAATGCATCCGCTTGTGGCCGCGTGACGCGCAGGCGCATCAGCGCCGCGCAAACCAGTCCGTAGGTGAGCAGCCGCGCCACGGAAGAAAGAATCGCGTTCCAGATAAAGCTGCCATAAATGGCCAACGAGAGCGCCAGCGCGGTATACACGGCAATGGAAATGTACGGCGTGCGGAACTTCGGATGCACGGCCGCGAAGAACGCCGGAAAATCGCGGCGCTCGGCGAAGGCAAACGTCAGGCGCGGCGCGCTGACGAATTGCCCGCTCAAGTATCCGTATGTGGAAACCATCGCGCCCAGTGCAATGAGTCCCGCGCCGGCGTTGCCGAGAAATATCCGCGCGGCGTCAGCCAGCGGGCGCTCGCTCGCGCCGGGATCGGCGAGCGCGCCCATTACCACCAGATGAATCAGCGAATAGAACACGGCGCAGGTGGCCAGCGCGACGAAGAGCGCGAAGGGCGTGTCGCGCCGCGGGTTTTTTACTTCGCCCATGGGCATCAACGCGGCTTCGAATCCGCCGTAGGCAAAGATCAGCGCCAGCAGCGCGGCCATCCAGTTGTTGATGCCCGCCGGCGACGCGCCCACGGAAATTTTCCCGCCGACAAACCAGAATCCGGCGAGAACGAAAATCGCCAGCGGGGTCAGTTTGGCAACCGTAAAGACATTGCTGAGCTGCGCTCCGGCACGCACGCCGCGCACGTTGACCAACGCGAGAGCGAAGAATACGGCGGTCAGGATTATCGCGCGCGGCAGAGGGGAAGTAGCCTCATTCCAAAATTCGCCGAGATAGAGCACGAAGACGTTGGCATTGGCCGCCGCGGACGTCAGCCGCACCAGCCACGCGAACCAGCCCATCTGTACGCCGGCGAATTGTCCGAAGGTTTCGCGCGCGTAGAGGTACGGCCCGCCGGCTTCGCTGAACTGCGAGCCGACCTCCGCGAAACACGCCATGATGATGCCGATGCCCGCGGCGGCAATCAGGTAGGCGAACGGAGCTGCAGGGCCCAAGAGCTTCGCGATGTCGTCGGGCAAACCAAAAATCCCGCTGCCGATGATGGAGTTCACCACCAGCGCGGCCAATGTCCATCGGCCGATGGCGCGGACGAGTTTCGGTTGCGCGAGCGCGTTCATGCAAGATCAAAATGCCGCGGCATTGTAACAGGAAGCAACGAGGAAAAATGTGGGCCAAAAAAGCGGGGCAGGAGCGAAAGCTCCTGCCCCGGCGCCCGAGGAGAGACAGCGCTATGGTTCTACGAAATTGTGCGGCGCCAGCGGCGGCGCGCAGCAAGTGCCGCGAAGCCTGAGATGAACAGCACGAGCGTGCCCGGCTCGGGCACTGGAGTTACTGTGAGCGACGAAACGCCGAAGTCACTATTGCTCATGTCGGTGGCGCTGCTGATCGGCTTCGGCCAGAACTGCAGCGTATCAATCTTCACCAGACCAAATGGGTTGATAACTTGCAACTGGCCGTTCGCGGTGCCCGTATAGAAACTTGTACCGAGTAACGATCCGCCTCTGAAAAAGCTGATG
>DASYRO010000078.1:0-2459 GCA_036004385.1 Candidatus Acidiferrales bacterium | reverse complement strand
AAGCGCGCGGGCATTCAGGAAGTCATCCTGCCCAAAGACAACGAGCCCAACGTGAAGCAGGATCTCAAGCCGGAGCTGCTCGAGGGCTTGAAGATCCATTACGTCAGCAAGCTCAGCGAAGTGATCGACATCGCGCTGGCCAAGCCACCCGAGCAGCCCAAGGCGGAAACGCCCAAGCCGCGCACGGAGACCGCGCCGGTTCCGCCGGCTGGCGCACGGACTGTTCACTAAGTCAATCGCACATGTAGAGGCACACTCTCTGTGCCCTTGCTAATCGGCCCGGGCCGGATGCTCACGCGTCCGGCCCTTTTCTTTTCGACGGGCAATTCAGATTCGCGAATCACCCCGATCGCCTCATAGGGCCGCGCCAGTCCCGTCATTGTGGGTCGGAGCTTTAGCTCCGACAAATAAAACGGCGGCGCGAAGCGCCATCCTCTCTGCCGAAGGCGGCCTGCCCTGAGCGAAGCCGAAGGGTTGCGGAGCCTCGTCCGATTTCTCAGGGCGCAGCCGCAGCAACTTTCTTAAAGAACTGCCCAACCGTCCCCCGCATTTTGTGTTTTCTCACCACTCGCCACTCATCACTCGCCACTGGTATCCTTACTCGGTGCCGGTGACTCGCGAACTCGCTGCCTTGCGCGCCCGCGAAGCGGTGCGCTTGCTGACGGGCGCGCTCGAAGACGGCCGCCGCGTGGCGCGCTTTGTGGACGGCTACGCCGCGGCCAACAATCGCCGCGGGCTTACCGCGCACTCCGGCGCGCACCGCGAACTGCTCGCCAATATCCGCCGCGAAGTCTTGCTCGCGCTGTGCTCGCGCATGATTGCGGAATTGCCGCGGCACATCGTCGGCCGCGCCGGCGTCAAGCAATTGAAGCT
Organism: Candidatus Acidiferrales bacterium; assembly: GCA_036004385.1. Classification (GTDB taxonomy): domain Bacteria; phylum Acidobacteriota; class Terriglobia; order Acidiferrales; family UBA7541; genus JACQDE01. The sequence goes on along the minus strand of DASYRO010000078.1, from coordinate 1,586 downwards.
CGCCGACGTAGATGCCGTGGATGCGTTTCGCGCGGAATTCTTTGTGCAGATAGCCGCCGCGCTGAAATGGTCGCCCGAAGAGCTGGAAGATTTCTGGAGCGACCTCGAAGTGTACGCGCAGGTGGCTTCGCGCCAGTCCGCGCCCATGCGCGCGGGCGGCGCCACGCGCGGCGCTGTCGGGCCGTTTGTGGACCGTTGCGCCCTGCTGCTGGATCCTTCCATGTTCGAGCAGGCTCGCCGGGCCGCGGGAAAATTCTTGAGCGAGCTCGACGCGCTGGCCGATAAAACGTTGAAGGAGGCCTTCGCCGCGCGCCGCCGCAAAAAGACTGGCGCGCAATAGGCCGGTCATATTCCGCATTAGCAGGCGCGTGTCTAACGTCGCACCGGAGGAGGTTCTGATGAAAGTTTCACTTCGCATTCTGCTCGCTTTGCTTTCGGCATTTGCAATTCTTTTCGCCGCTGCGGCTTTTCGTGCGGGCGCGCAGAACCCGCCAGCAAACCCGCGCGTGACTTGGGATGATCCCTACACCGTCGAGTACTACTACAAAGTGAAATGGGGCTACGCCGACGAGTTCATTCGCCTCTTCCGCAAGAACCATCTCCCCGTTCTCCTGGAGGACCAACGAGGCGGCCGCATTCTGCAGATCTCGGCGGTGCGCCCGAAGTTTCACGCCACCGAGGACGGCCGCTGGGACTACCGCGTCACGATCGTCTATAAGAACGTCAACGCGTCGCATGATTGGCCCGGCGACGAACAAGCGCTCCTGAAAAAAATGTTCCCGGACCAGGAAACCTTCAAGCGCGAAGAACAACGCCGCTTTGAAATTCTCCTCGCCCACTGGGATTTGCCGATCGTGCCGGTCAAACTCGAGCAGTAGACGTCGCGTTTGAAGGTTAGTAGGTTTAAAGGTTGGAAGGTTCGAAGTCGAACGCCGATGGGACGAGATCGTTACGTCTTCCAACTTTTCAACCTTCCAACATCTTTCTACAGCACCAGAAACGGATAATGACTCGCCGCGCTGTAGCTCGCCTCTTCAGAGGCGGGGCCTTCGGCTTCCCTGTCCGCAAAATCTACGCGTCTAAAGACGCGGGCTACACGTTCAACCCTTCAACGTTCAACATTTAACGTGCCGTTTCACGGCACCAGAAACGCGTAATGGCTGGCCGCACCCATCAGGAAGAGCATCGGGAACGACAAATAAAAATTCGCGCGCGAGACGAGAAACACCGTGCGCTGCATCTTCGCCGCTTCCGGAGGCATGGGCTTGCCTTCTTCGGCGCTGGCTTTCGTCCAGGCGATTAGCTTTTTCTGCATGCACCAGATCAGGCCCCACACGTTGAGAAACATCATCGTGCCGATGCCGCCACCGACGGCGATGCTCAACATGCGGCTGCTCGCGCCGGGATGCCACATCCACGCCAGCACGACCCACGACGCGGCCACAGTAACGATGGTCACCAACACGCCGAGCACGTAGCCGTTATTTTTCAGCGCAGTTTGCGCCATCATGAACAGCCCATAGATAATCACGAAGGCCACAATCCACACGCCGAAGAAAATTCCCATCCATTTGCCGAAGAGTCCC
>DASYRO010000077.1:0-1677 GCA_036004385.1 Candidatus Acidiferrales bacterium | reverse complement strand
GCCTGGAATCGTACGTGAAATCGAGCCCGACGAGATCCACCGGCAGTTGCACCAGCTTCTCGTAGAGCGGCGCGGGATTGTGAAAATAGACGTAGAGCGCGAGTTGCAACTTGCGCCCGCTGCGGGCAACGGCGTCGCGCGCGCGCACCAGCGGATCGAGCGCCCGCGCGAATATTTCCCATTCGTTTGGATATTTGATGGCGGCGGGCTCGTCAATCTGGATGATGTCCGCGCCGGCCTCGCCCAGCGCCGTCACTTCGCCCGCGAGCGCATGCGCGTACGCCTCCGCGCGCGCGGCAAGTGGCTTCATCGCTTCATCTTCTGCCAGCGACGCCTTGGCCAGCGTGAACGGCCCCGTCAGCACCGGTTTGATTCCCACGCGCGCAGTGCCTTCGCGGCCCGTAGGAATTTTCCCCAGCGCATTGCGCGCGAATAAGTAGTCCTCGACCACGAGCGAGGACTTGCGCGCGGGCCTGGCCGTCAGAACCGGCTGGCGGAAATAAAAGTTCGTGTCGAAAAACCGCAGCAGGCCGTTGATTGTCACGCCGGTGAATTTTCCTGCGAGGTGCGAGATGGGGTCGTACCAGCGAATCTGCCCGTCGGTGAGGAGTTCCACGCCGGCTTGCGCCTGTTCCACGATGGCGCGGCGCGTCATTTCGTTTTCCGCGTCGGCCAGGTCGGTGGAGGTTTTCTCGCCGCGATCAATTGCGGCGATGGTTTTGCGGAGAATTTGCAGGTCGGGAGTATCGCCGACCCGGGGGTAACTTCCCGTGTTGGCGATAATCAGATTCACGAATCGGTCTCGCTCAAAAACTCCACGCTCACGCTGCTCGCCGGCAGCAGGCCGACTTTGGCGCCGCGCGCGAGAAGTTCGCGCACCGCGGTGCGCCCTCGTTCGCCGAAGCCCAGCGTCCAGTGGTTAACGTACATGCCGACGAATTTATCGGCAAGTTCCGCGTCCATATCCCGCGCGAACTGCATGGCGTACTTCAGTGCGTCCTCGCGATGCTCCAGCGCGTAGGCGACACTCTGCCGGATGGCCTTGGCCACGGCGCGGCCGGTTTCCGCGCCCAGCGCGCGGCGCACCATGTTTCCGCCGAGGGGCAGCGGCAGCCCGGTCTGCTCGCCCCACCACAGGCCGAGGTCCGCGATACGGTGCAGCCCCGTCTGCTGGTAGAGCAACTGTCCTTCATGGATCAGCAGGCCGGCGTCCACGGTGCCGGCCTGTACGGCATCGGCGATTTTATCGAACTGCACGACCACGGCCTCTACCTTCGGCTCGTAGAGCTTCAGTGCGAGATAGGACGTGGTCAGCAGGCCGGCCACGGCCACTCGTTTTCCGGCCAGATCTTTCCGCTTCAGCGGGCGCGGCGCCACCAGCGTCGGCCCGTAGCCGTCGCCGAAACTTGCGCCGCAATCCAGCAGGACATAATTCTTTTGCAGAAACGCCGAGGCGAAAAAACTCACCGCCGTCACGTCGTAGGTTTCTTTCTTCGCTTCCTGGTTCAGCGTCTCGATGTCCGAAAGCACGTGGGTGAATTTCAGCCCGTGCGCGCGCACCTTGCGCGTGGCCAGCGCATAGAACATGAACGCGTCGTCGGAATCCGGCGAATGTGCGACGCTGATTTCCTGGGTCTTGCTGACTGCCTGTTTCGTGGCCATGGGTTTATTTGAGTC
>DASYRO010000076.1:0-2685 GCA_036004385.1 Candidatus Acidiferrales bacterium | reverse complement strand
ACGATCGCGGGGATAAAGACAAAGAACTGGAAGCCAATTCTGGCCAACGATCCGCACCGCGCGCTGCTGCTGCCGTCGCTGCGCTATATCGTGCATCTTGTCGGGCCGGGCTGGGACGTCATCGGCGCGGGCGAGCCGGCGTTGCCCGGCGTGAGCATCGGACACAACCAGCGCATCGCCTTCGGCCTGACGATTTTCTCCGCGGACCAGCAGGATATCGTGATCGAACGAACCAACGAGCAAAATCCCAACCAGTACTTTAATCCGGCGATGACCCTGGACGGCGGATGGACGAAGATGGATGTCGTTGAGGAAGAGATTTCCGTCAAGGGAGAAGCGCCGCGCAAAGTGCAATTGAAGTTCACGCGTCACGGGCCGGTGATTTTCGAAGACGCCCGGCGGCATCGCGCGTACGTGCTGCGCTGGGTGGGAACGCAGCCGGGCACGGCGGGTTACCTCGCGGGACTGGCCATCAGCCGGGCGAAAAATTGGCTGGAGTTTCGCGAAGGCCTGAAGCGCTGGCGGCTGCCGCCGGAAAATTTTGTGTACGCCGACATAGCCGGCAATTTCGGTTATCAGGCTGCGGGCCTCGTGCCGATGCGCGCGTGTGACGGATTACTGCCCACACGAGGAGATGCGAAGCATTGCGACTGGCGCGGGTTCCACCGGTTGGACGAACTGCCGCACGTCTATAATCCACCGCAGAAATTTTTTGCCACGGCCAACAACAACACGGTGCCGCCCGAGGAAAAGCGTCTGATCGGGTTCGAGTGGGCGTCGGATTATCGCGTGAACCGCATCCGCGAAGTGCTTGCGGCCGGACAAGAACTGACCGTGGCGGATTCGGAGCGTCTGCAAGCGGACGTCACTTCCCTTCCCGCGCGCGATTTGCTGCCGTTGGTCGCGCGCATCGCTCCGGGCGATGCCAAACGCGCACAAGCCGTCGCGTTGCTGAAAAAATGGGATGCGAAAATGGAAATGGATTCCGCGGCGGCGGCGATTTTCGAAGTGTGGCTCACCAGGCTGCGCGATCGAGTGTACCGGCCGCTCGTGCCGGAGACAGTGTGGCGCACAGCGTCGCGATTGATTCCCCTGCCCGAGTTAATTCGCGGCCTGCTCGAAGCGGACGCGCTGCTCTTTCCGCCCAAGAAAGATGCAAATCTTTCGCGCGAAGCGCAGCGCGATCTGGCGCTGGGACAAGCGCTGGATGAAGCCGTCGCCGAACTCGAACGGCGGCTGGGTGCGGACATGTCCAAATGGCGCTGGGGCGCGATGCACACGGCCACGTTCACACATCCGCTGGCCGACGCGAAGACTCCCGAACGCGGCGCGGCTTTCAATCTCGGTCCCGTGGAGCGCAGCGGCGACGGCAACACGGTGAACGCCACGGCCGGTGCGAATTACCGGCAGTCGGCAGGCGCATCGTTCCGGCAGGTGATGGATCTTTCCAATTGGGACAACTCTACGGCCACCAACACGCCCGGACAATCCGGCCAGCCGGGCAGCGCGAATTACGACGACTTGTTGAAGCTGTGGGCGCGGGAAGAACATTTTCCGTTGTCGTATTCGCGCGCGATGGTGGAGAAAAATACGAAAGCGAGATTGCGATTAGTGCCGGCTTCAGGACAGTAGAAATCCGCCACAGAAATACCGAGGCACGATGAATTCGGGATTCCGGATTTCGAAGTCCGAATTCAGAGAGATGTGTTCAATATGTTGAACACGCGTCGCAGGGAATGCAGAGAGCATCCAATAGATGTGCTAAAATGACGATTTGCGCGGACTGCAAGAAACCGCGCTGAGCACGCAGTACATCTGAAAGAAGGTCTCAGCCATCATGGGTACGCTAACGCAAGCCCCTCCCCGTAAAACTCGCGAAGTGCTGGAAAAGGCCGTCATCCGCTTCTGCGGCGATTCCGGCGACGGCATGCAGGTGACCGGCGGCCAATTCACCAATACTGTGGCGCTGTATGGGAACGACCTGGCCACGTTCCCCGATTATCCGGCGGAAATCCGCGCGCCTGCGGGCACGCTGCCGGGCGTGAGCGGCTTCCAGGTACACTTCGGTTCGACGGAGATATACACGCCGGGCGACGCGGTGGACGCGCTGATCGCCATGAACCCCGCCGCGCTGAAGACGAACGTATCGGACTTGAAGAAAAACGGCATCCTCATCGTCAACGTGGATAACTTCGGCGCGGGCGACCTGAAAAAAGCGCAGATGACGTCCAATCCGCTGGAAGACCACTCGCTGGACGCGTACCGGGTGTTTTCCGTGGAGCTGCTCAAGCTGACCACCGCGGCGCTGAAGGATTTGGGCCTGGACGCCAAGAGCGTGAACCGTTGCAAGAACTTTTTCGCGCTGGGCATGTGCTACTGGCTATACAACCGCCCGATGGATTCCACGTTTCGGTGGATCGAAGCCAAATTCAAGAGCAAGCCGCTGCTGATTGAAGCCAACAAGCTGGCCATGAAGGCGGGCTACGCGTATTGCGAGGCCACCGAAGCGTTCCAGGTGAGTTACGAAATTCCGCCGGCCAAGCTGGAACCGGGGCTCTACCGCAACATCAGCGGCAACACGGCGCTGGCGCTGGGGTTTGTGGCCGCGTCGCATCAGGCGGGCATTCCACTGTTTCTGGGCTCGTACCCGATTACGCCCGCTTCCGACGTGCTGCACGAGCTTTC
>DASYRO010000075.1:0-10997 GCA_036004385.1 Candidatus Acidiferrales bacterium | reverse complement strand
TCGCCTTCGGCGCGTGGATGAACTTGGGGCTGACCGACGCATGGCTGAATGCCCCGCGCTGGCTGCGCTTTCCAGTGATTCTGCTCGCGTGCCTCCCGTACGCGCTTGCCGAAGAGTGGGCGCTTCCCGCGCCGTTCGCTGGCGATCGTCTTGCAAAGATCCTGCGCTTTCTCCAATTCGGCGCGATGCGCTTGCTCGTCTGGCTGAGCATTCTGATCGCGGTCTATGTCTATTCCAGTGGACAGGTTCTGCTCGCGGTGCTCGTTCTTTATATGGGGACATTCTCGGCGCTGGCGCGACTCGGCGCTGACGCCGTTCGTCGCCGCACCGATTCGCCCGCCGGCGCAGCCGTTTTCACCGCCATTCTTATGGCTTGGTTCATCTCTTCCGTTTTTCCGCTGATTTGAAAAAGCGAAACGGAGCGCCAGGCCCGCCATCACTCACCATCTTTTTTCTGAAATCTAACGACGGACAACTAGAATCTTCGGAGGGCGGCTTTGCGTTGCGCAGGTGCGATGCTGGCCATCTTGCGAATCATCGCCAGCACCAGGCGCTTATCGCCTTCGTTGAGCGTCGTGCTGTACTTCTTGATCTCCGCCAGGAAGCGGACTTCGTCATCGCTCAACTCGCCGAGCATTTTCTGCGCGTCGCGTTCGCTGGGCGTTTCGCTGCCGGGGAAAAAATCGGCCAGCGTGATATCCAGCGCTTCGGCGATTTTGGCCAGGGTTTCCAGCGACGGGACCGTGTGGCCGTTTTCCACGCGGGAGAGGTAGCAGCGCAGCAGCCCGGTTCGTCGCTCGATATCACCTTGAGACAACCCGCGGTCGGCCCGGTAGCTGCGGATGACGTCGCCGATGTTAACCTTTGGCTTTTCTTTTGGCACCTGCGGGGCTCGATGGCCCGCCGGAAGCGAGCCGCGCGTATCTTACGCAGCCCCGTCTTCCCGCGCAAGAGATTTTTGCACGCCTACACTCTCCTTCCGAATCAGTTGCGCGGCCGGGCTGCTGACGTGTTCACGACCAACTCTTTCTCCAGCGTAAAATCCAGCACGGTTTCGCTGGGCACCTTCACCTGTTCGCCCTTGGTGAAAATTTGTATCGCCGTGCCCGCGCCCGCTCCGACCACGGAGCCGATGGCCGCGCCCTTTCCGCCGCCGGCAATCGCGCCGACCACGGCCCCGACCACCGCGCCGCCGCCGATTTTCGTCGCGCTATCTTTGCCACGCGATTTTCCGGTGACGTCGTAGTCGCCGGTAGAAATCGAAACCCACACGCCGTTCACCATAACGTCCGTGAGCTCGAGCCGCAGCTCCGACTTGCCGGAAATCTTTCCGGCTTCCTTGGCCTCCACCAGGCGTCCCCTCACGTCGCTATTGCGCGGCACGGCCAGAGCGCCATCCACGCTGAGCTCCGTTTCCAAGCTGGCGCGGAAGGTATCGCCGGGCTTGTTCGTTGCCGAGTCCACGCCGTCAATCATGCGCACGGTGATTAGCGTTCCAGCCGGCACGATGATGCGGTCCGACTGCGCGACTGGAGCCGGTGCAGCCGGCCGGCGTTCTGAATAGCGGCCACTCGGCGCGGGACTGTCCGAGCCGAACGAGAGCGTGAGGATGTCGGTCACCGGGTAATATTCAACCTGCCCGTTGACTTCGAAGCGGATGTTGTTCTGTGTGCCGCCGAGGTAGCGACCTTTGAGCACGGAGCCGCTGCGCAATTCCAGCGTATCCGCCGAGGCCGCGCCGGCCAGCAGAAGAATGGCAATCAAAACCCAAAGGTTGCGAAGAATCTGTTTCGTCATGGTTTCCCCCAAGCTAGTTGGATGTCCAATCGCGGACCGGCGGCTATCCGCGCGGCAGTGAAATTGGCTGGTAATCTCAGAATACTCCAGGACCCACCGAATCGGAAGAGTCAGTCGCATAGCGAACTCAGGGCAAATTCACCGCCAGGAGTTTTCGGTCCGTCATTTCCTCGATGGCGTAACGGATGCCTTCGCGGCCCAGGCCGGAATCTTTCGTGCCGCCGTAGGGCATGTGGTCAATGCGGAACGTGGGCACGTCGTTGATGATCACGCCGCCGACGCGCAGAGCATCGTAGGCGGCGAAGACCAACTTCATGTCCGTCGTAAAGACTCCAGCCTGCAAGCCGTATTCGCTCGCGTTCACCTGGCGCATGGCCTCGAACACATCGTCATATGGCTCGACGGTCAGCGCCGGCGCGAAGAGTTCCATGCAGTTGACGCGCTGCTCGGGCTTTGTGCCGGTGAGCACCGTGGGCTCGAGCATCGCGCCCGTGCGGTTTCCGCCGCAAAGCAGGCGCGCGCCGCCGGCCACGGCTTCGTCAATCCATTCCGCCGCGCGGCGCGCCGCCTCTTCGCTGATCATCGGCCCCACGTCGGTAGATTCATCGAGGGGCGAACCCAGTTTCAGTTTTTGCACGCGTGGTATGAGTTCGTTCACAAATTTCTCGAACACACTGCGCTCGACGAAGACTCGCTGCACGGAAATGCAGCTCTGCCCGGCGTAAGAAAATCCGCCGAAGACGCAGCGTTCGGCCGCGAAGGCCAGGTCCGCGTCGCGATGGATGATGCAGCCGGCGATGCCGCCAAGCTCCAGCACCACTCGCTTTTTCCCCGCGCGCTTCTTCAGCTCCCAGCCCACCGCGGCGCTGCCGGTGAAAGAGAGCAGCTTCAAGCGGTCGTCGGAGACGAGCTGCGCGGCGTCTTCATTGGCCAGCGGCAGCACGTTGAGCGCGCCCGCCGGCCATCCGGCCTCCACGGCGATTTCCGCCAGAGCCAGCGAGCACAGCGGCGTCTTCGGCGCGGGTTTGTGGACGATAGTGCAGCCCGCGGCCATGGCCGGGCCCCATTTGTGCGCCACGAGGTTGACCGGAAAATTGAACGGAGTGATGCTGGCGACGGGCCCAAGCGGAAAGCGCCGCACGATCGCCCAACGGCCCGCCGTCGCGGCCTGCAAATCGAGCGGCAACCATTCGCCGTAAATCCGCGTACTTTCTTCGGCGGCAAGGGCGAACGTGAAAATTGCGCGGTCCACCTCGGCGCGCGCCGTCTTGATGGGCTTGCCCGCTTCCAGCGCCATCAGCCGCGCGAGTTCTTCCCGCTTTGCGGCCACACCATCGGACATCGCTTGCAAAATCCTCCGGCGCTCGTAGGCGGGCATTTTGCGCGTGGACTCAAACGCGCGCTCCGCTGCGGCGATGGCCGCGTCGAGATGCGCGCGCGTGGCACGGCACGTGGCGCCCACCACGCTGCCATCGTGAGGCGCAAAGATTTCCCACGGCTCGCCTTCGCGCAGCCAGCGGCCATCGAGCAAGAATCCATGCGGGGGAGCGGACGTCGTGATGATGGTCATGTTGGATCACCCACGTTTTGCGTTACCGGCACTGCGGGGTGCTAACGGCTCGGAAGACTCGAACGCCACTCTTTTTCCAGCACCTGCAGAGATTTCTGATACGCCTTGTCGTAGTCTCCGTTTTCGTAGAGCGCTTTAAACTTTGCCAAGCCATATTTCTCAATCAGACATTCCACGAACGAACCCGCCAAGATATACGCAATTCGTTCCGGCATCACCGTGCGGAGCGGGACAGGAAACCTCACGCGATTCAGGTTTTCCAGGGAGTCGACCGACGACAATTCAGCACCAGCCAGCGCTCGCAGCTTGCGCCCAAAGTTTGGAAAGGCGGGATTCGCCCCCATCTTATCCTGGAGATAGACGGCGAGACCCTCCTGAAGAAAACGGTTGTTGTTCGGAGCGTAGTTGTGGGTGATCTCGTGCAATAACGCGCCCCGGCCGTCGCGAACCCTGCTGAGCGGCATTTCGATGTTGCCCGGTTTGCCCTGGTTGGTGACCAAGGAGCGGGAAATCGTGTAGGCGCTACTCACTTGAATGCGGATTGGCTCGCGCCACGTGCTGCCCCAGAACTGCTCCACTTTCTTGCGCTCGCCGACTGCATAATTGCAGTACTTCTCGGCTTCGCGGCTAGTCAGTTCATCTGACACGACTTCAAATCCCTGGCAAGTTATCGTCCCCTGCTGCACCGATGCATTCTGCGCCGCAGACCCCGCGACGATAACCAGCGGCGCGATGGCACTGGCCACGCAGAGGAGCGATATTCGCTTCCGGCTCATTGATGCACACTTGCTTACAAACACTGTCGCCCCAGTCCGCCGAGCGCATGCTCAACGGCTGCGGCCGTCAGGCGCGGCAATCGTAACTCTGAATGGCCTGCGCGATGGCTTCCCTTCCATGGAGTCCCGCGGCGGCGCGGGGCTAGCGCTCCACGTCGAAGTAAATCCGCAGGGTCGCCCGATAGCTCCTGATTTTCTTGCCGTCCAGCTCCATCTCCAGTTCCTGCACACGCGCCCATTTGATTCCGCGCACCGTGCGCGCCGCGTCCTCCACCGCGCCTTCCGCGGCCTTGGCAAAGCTTTCCTTCGATACGCCCACCACTTCCGTCACTTTTTGTGTCATGGACTTTCCTCCGAACAGAGCCATCGGCATGCTCCTTCAAGCGGAATTGAGATCGTATGTTCAGGGTAGCCCCCCGCTCGCAATGGGTCAATCCTTCGAATACCCGAAAAACGAAAATGGAGAAGAACGACCATGTAGCGCCGGGTCACGAGTTGCGTGACCCTGCAGGATGCCGAAGCACACCACTTTGCCAGGCCCCGGACAAACCCCCGGGAACCCGGCGCTACATAACCCTCAGCGATTATCCGCTGCCGGATCATTTTTCTTCTTCGTCGTCATCGTCGGGCGACGCATCCACGCAATTCAATTTGTCGTGGTGTGCTTCGGCCAGGGCTTTTTCGCGCCAGACGTCTTCTTCCTCGGCGATAAATATCTTTTTGCGTTCCGCAGCCAGACGAGAAAGCGTGTAGAGCTTGATCTGGCAGGAATACATCAAGGCCGTGGCTTCCCGCGGGGAGAGTTTGGTGGCGGCCTGGGCGCGGATGACGTGGTCCATTACGGCATGAAGACCTTCGGCCGTGTCCAGACGGTCGCGGTTGGAGACTATCTCTTCGGCGGCGGCGTAAGCGTTGCGGAAGTCACCGTGTTTGTTACACACGTTCCAGCCAATGGAGGCCTCGTTGCGGCAGCGGCGGCCGCTGGCACTGCGATAACGGCATCGCTCTTGTTGAATGGTCATAATTAACTCCTTTGATTCTCGCGAGATGAAATTTCGACCAGGGGTACTCCCCCGGGTTTTTTGCGCAAGAGTGCACAGGCCATAGAGGGCGAAAGATTTAGGCGCAAAAAGAGCGATGGACAAGTGCAAAAGAGTGCGCAAGCCGCCGAAGGGAAAGGGGTTAGGATCTGCACGGCGCGAAAGTGGCCGCGCGGGAGCCGGGCCGATGTAATCTTTAAGTTGTACATAGCATTAAAATATTATCTATATGCAATGTACTTGTCAAGAGAAATCTCACCGCTGAAAGCGAGGCCAGGCCAGAAATCGGAAGTGTGCAGAGAGCGATTTGGTGCTGGAGGAGGGGGTCGAACCCTCATGGCACTAAGTGCCGCGGGATTTTGAGTCCCGTGCGTCTGCCAATTCCGCCACTCCAGCGAGCCAAATTACAGTAGCATGGGGAAGATTCCGGCTCAAGGACGGGCGCAGCATGCTGCGCCCCTACGGCAGGTGGTTCTGAGTGTGCTGGAAGGAACATAAGCCTGGTCATGTATGAACTGGGTTCGCTGGCGGCCAATGGGCTGAAAAACGCGATAGGTAGGATTGACTTTCCGGGGCTGAAAACGTAGCTTCATCCTTCGCTGGCGATGTAAAATTAGACTACCGGCCTGCAGCAAGGCCGGTTCACCGTGGCCCGCGTGGTTTCCCGGAGTTCTTCCCGATGGCGAGTCCGAATCATCGCAAATCAAACGCGGCACCGTCTGCCACGCAGAAGCCCGCCGTAGTCCATGGGCACAAGCGTCCTGCCGGCCGGAAGCACAAGCTGGGCTTCGGGCACTGGATGCGCCGGGTGCTGTCGGTACACACAACGGCGGCGCACAAGCTGGACGCAGACACGGTGCATGACCTTCGTGTCGCTCTGCGGCGGTGCCGCTCGATGGCTGACGGGCTGCGCGAGGTGGACTCCGACCCGGCGTGGGGCGCGATGAAAAAGGCCGGGCGCAAACTGTTCCGCCATCTGGGCGACCTGCGCGATACGCAGGTGATGATGGAATGGGTGGAAAAGCTCGAGCCGCCCGGGGACACCGCGGCGCGCACGGTGCTAGCCTCGCTGCGCGACCGTGAATTCAATCTCAAGCAGCAGACAGCAGAATCGTTGGCGCGGTTCGATCGTGTGCAGTGGAAGTCATGGGCCAAGTACCTGGCCGAGCGCGCCGAGCGCGTGCCCGTGGATGGACCCGTGTACCGTCACATCGCACTGGAGCGCTGGCAGGAAGCCTACGACCTGCACCGCACCGCCTTGCGCAACCGCAGCGCCAGGAGCTGGCACCGCTTGCGCATCGGCATCAAACGCTTTCGCTACACGGTGGAGAATTTTCTGCCCAGCGCGCTCGCCGAATGGGGCGCAGACCTGAAACATTTGCAGGACTTGCTCGGCGAAGTGCACGACCTGGATATGCTGTGGATTTCGCTCACCAAATCAGGCAAAGCGTTCAACACCAGCGAGCGCGCGAGGTGGCGCGCCATCATCGGCAAAGAGCGCCAGTTGCGCTTGGACGAGTACCGAAAAAAGATGACTGGCCCAGGTTCGCTGTGGCACGTGTGGCGCTGCGGCCTTCCGCAAGGTGTCGCCCTGGAATCCAGCGGACTGCAAAAATTGAGCACCTGGGCGGCGCTGATGGACAAGGAATTCGTGCACGCCGAACACGTCGCGAAACTCGCGCTGGATTTGTATACGGGGCTGGCTGCGGCGCGCCTGCCCGGGCCTTACCGCGAGACGCGCAACCGTTTGCTGTTGCGCGCGGCGGCGCTGCTGCACAATGTGGGACACGCCGCTGGCCGTAAAGGCCACCATAAAGAATCGTACCGGCTGATCCGGAAAATCACGCCGCCCATTGGATGGTCGAAAGAAGACGTGGAAATTATCGCGCTCGTAGCGCGGTATCACCGCGGCGCGTGGCCGCGGGCGCAGCATCCGGGTTATGCGGCGCTGCCGCCGGTGCGTCGCGAGATCGTGCTGCACCTTGGCGGAATCCTGCGCCTTGCGGCGGCCTTTGACCACGCGCATACGCGCGCGGTAAAACGGCTCTACGTGCAAAACCATCCGGAAGCGCTGCTCATCTGGGCGCAGGGCTACCGGCAGTACGCGGAAAATGCGCGCATTCTGGCGGCGGAGCGTCACCTGCTGGAACGCGCGCTGCGCAAGCCGGTGATTATCCGTCCCAGGCCAACCAGCCCGAAGAAAGCGCAAATCGCGGAAGACGAAGCCGCGGCGCTGGTAGCTTAAGTTTGGTAATTGACACGCGACCTCTCGGCACCCTACTCCCCAAGTATCCGCAGGCTGCGCGGGGTGTGCACCCAGACAAGCACGCCCTTCGGCGTAGATAGCGATTCCAGCTCCAGACAAGCCACACCCGCTTTTTTCAGTGCTGTGAGCAGCGTGCGCGAGCCGAGCGCGAAGGCGATCACTTCATCGAGGTGCGGCGCGTGACCGAAGCACATCACTTCCTTGGCGCGGGCTTTGGGCAGCTCGCGAAACAGCTCGGCAGGCTTGTGTCCAAAGATCAGCGTTTCCGTGCGGCGAATGCGGTCGCGCGCAAAACCGAGCGAGGCCGCGGCAATTTCGGCGGTCTGCACGGCGCGCACATAAGGGCTCGTGAGCATGGCGTCAGGCTTGATGCCCAGCGCGCGCAAGCCTTGCGCCGCGGCCCGAGTCTTCTCCATTCCTTTTTTGGTCAGGTAGCGCTCGGGGTCCGGAGGACACTTCGGATCTTCGCGGTCAATGGCGATGCCGTGGCGCATGAGATAGAGGATCATTGCGGACGTGACCTTTCGATTCCTATGTGCGATGGCAGCGGTTCGAGCAGCGGACAGTCTAACGCGGATTCACGAAGAGGCATAGGGGAGGACGGCGGATTTATTCAATTCTTGATTCCTTCATTTGTCTATTCAATCTGTGTGCCGGAAGTGCAGATGCAAGACGAAAGCAAGCTTCCGCACTCCATGAAAAACGCCGGCGCGGACGCCGGTGGCACTAGGCGACTTGGCGGGCGGCGAGGCTGCGCGTGAACACGGCTTTCAATCCGAATTCATCTTCGAAGAGCCCGGCTTTGCGCTGTGCGCCCCACGCCGGAGTGTTCGAGGCGCTGCGCGTTTGCACGCGAAAGACAGCATCGCGGCGGTGCGTTTCCACGTCCACGCGCACGACGGATTGCTTGTGATCGTCGTCCAGGCCTTCGGCGAGGCGCAGGAGCGCGGAGAGCGCGCGCACGTTGGTGCGCTGCTGCGGTTCGAGCGACGCATAGAGCTTGTGGCCCATGTCCGGCTCCGATTGGCGATTGTGATAGCGCACCAGGCAAGCCACCATGGCGCGACGCCAGCCGCGCAGTTCGGGCACGTCCGCGTTGCGCACCAGATATTCGCCGTGCTTGTGATGCCCTTCCCGGTTGACGATGCGTCCGACGTCGTGCAGGCGCGCGCCCAGTTCGAGCACCAAGCGCATTTCCGGGCCCATGCCGTGGATGGAGCGAAGCTGGTCGAAGAGCGAAAGGGCCAGCCGCGTGACTTGCAGCGAATGCGCGGCATCGTCTCCGAGGCGCGTCGCGAAATTTTCCACCGCGGCGCGCAGCAGCGCCGCCTGAGCAACGTCCTGCGCCACCGGGGCGCGGGCGAAATGTTCGGCCACCAGCTCGTGCAGAATTCCTTCGCGCACGCCGACGCCGGGCACCAGAAAGCGGCTTACTCCGTAGCAGCGCGCCAACGTGGTGAAGACGACGGCGGCGATACACATCACATCGGCGCGGTCTTCGCGCACGCGGAAAACTTTCATGCGCTTGGCCACGCTGAGCGCCGCCATCTCCCATAGACGCTCGCGCAGCACGCGGACGTTCATCGTGGGAATGCCGCGCAGCAGCGGCCCGGGCGCGAGTTGTGCCAGCGCTTCGGCGTTGCCGCCACAGGCCACGGCGACCTCATTTTCCAGATTCGACCGCTCGGGAAGATGCACCTGTAGCACGTTGATGATGTGCGCGCGCAATCGCCGGACATCTTCCTCATCCATGACTCCGCGCAGGTCGTACGTCTCCATCAAGCGTACGGTGCCCAGTGGCAGACCTACACTTCGTTCCACGCGGCCCGGTTCCGACGACTCGGGCGGGGCCGGCCGCAGCAGGTCGAGGTCGAGGCTGCCGCCTCCTAGGTCGAGAATCAGGCGCGGGGCGAGCTCGGGGCCCAGCGCTTTGTATACTGCGCTGCGCACCAGGCGCGCTTCTTCCGCGCTGCCGATGACGTCCAGCGTAATGCGCGTTTCGCGGCGGACGCGGTCAAGAAATTCCCGGCGGTTGCGCGCCTCGCGGGTGGCGCTGGTGGCCACGGCGCGATAGCGCGTTACGCGATAGCGGTCCAGCATGCGGCGGAAGTGGCGGAAGGCCTCGACGCCGCGTTTCAGGGTCTTGGGTTCGAAGCGATGGTGCACAAAAACGCTGTGGCCCAGGCGCAGCGGATAGCGTTCGGTTTTCAGGATTTCAAGGTGCGCCGGAGAGGAAGCGCGGGCAATCACCAGCCGGATGGCATTGGACCCGGCATCAATCGCGGCGAGCTGGAGCGGGGCGGGCAAAGTTTATCGCCACAAATGCGCCAGGGCGTGCGACGGCTGGTAGCGCGTGCTGCGAATGCGCAGTTGCGCGGCAATCGCTTTGCGCAGATCGCGGTTGATTTCCGGCACGGTGCGCTCTGCGTCCAGCCGTTTCAAGCCGTAGTGCTTGGCGAGAAAATCAAACTCCTTGCGAACGATCGTCTGATAGCGAATGAAGGATTGGTAGAGGTCCGAAGAAAGAAACATGTCGCGGCCGGCTTCCCAATAACTCACAGCCTGCGATTTTTTGAACAGGCGCTCGAAGGCGACTTCCGGGCGCACGTCGAGCCAGATGGTGAGGTCGGGATGCAGCGCCTTTTCGTAAATTCCGTGGAGATACTGGCGGCGCAGTCCCCGGGCCACGCTGCGCGCGATTAACGTATAAATGTAGCGGTCGGCCAGCACGATCAGCCCGGATCGCAGCGCGGGGAGGATGCGGTTCTCAAGCTGATCGTAAAAATCGGTGGCGTACATCAGCGCCAGCGTCAGGCGCGTGACCGTGTTTTCCCCGAGCAGCACGTCAATGTCTTTGGCTAGCAGCGTCGAGCGGCGCAGGCCCATGGTCTGCACCGCGAATCCTTGCGATTCGAGCCATTCGGTGAGCAATGCGATTTGCGTCGAGCGCCCGGAGCCGTCCGTGCCTTCCAGCACAAACAGGGCGCCGCCGAGCTCCCCGGCGGTTTCCGGTTCGCGCTGCACCAGCGGGCGCGGCGGCGCGGCGACGGCGGAGATAACTTCGGGTTTGTCTCCGTCACTCGAAGCCGTGGGCGCCGTTTTTTTGCTGCTGCGTCTCATTTTTGCGATTGGAAGCGCTTCAAGTCCACGCGAGATTGCAGCACCTCGCGCATCTGTTTCTGCAGCTTGTTGACGGGCTGCGTGCCGTCCATCAGCACGAACGCGTCGGAATCAATCATCCGGTCGTAGGCATCCTGAATCATTCCCTGAAAAATGCGGAAGCTTTCCGCGCGGTCGTAAGCCAGGCCCAGGTCCATGCCCGCTTCGTAATATTTTAGTTTCGGACGCCCGCTGAGAATGCGCTGCACAGCCACGTCCAGTGGCGCGCGAAAATAATACGTGATGTCCGGAACCGGCGCGAATGCGTACAAATTGCGCAGCCACTCGGGCGAGCAGCCGCGAGCCGAGTCGCGCGCGAAGGCCGTGTAGATATAGCGGTCTGCCAGTACAAGGTAGCCGCCCTCCAGCAGCGGTTGGATCTGGCGTTC
>DASYRO010000074.1:0-2079 GCA_036004385.1 Candidatus Acidiferrales bacterium | reverse complement strand
CCGCCTGTGATGAGCACTTTGCCGTTGGGCAACAGCGTGGCGGTGTGGCTGGCGCGCGCGACGGACATGTTCCCCGCAGCCTCCAATGTGCCCGCAGTACTGGGCGGACAGGCCTCGCGCGTCACGGGAAAAACGAGCATCGCGCCGAAGACGAACGATATTCCGGCAAAGAGTACTTTCTTTTCTGTATGCAACGGCATGATTGTTCTCCTTCTTACGCTGTAGCGTGCTTGAGCGCCATGCGGCGCGTGCGGCGACGTCGCAGCCAGCGAATCAACCAGACGACAGCGCTGAAAATTAGCGCTGCGCCGAATGTCAGCAAGCCGGTCGTAATGCCGAGCCCCGTCAGCCCCCGGATGGTGGCCACGGTAACGATGTTTCCGTCCGCGGAAATTTTGCGCACGCGCGGATTGCCGGCAAGGTCGCCGAACCAGGTCAAGAATATTGAAGGGCTGTTGTACAACCCGAATCGCTCGAGAACATAAACGTCTCCGCCGGCCGCCGCCACGCCGGCAATGCCGATCGGAGTCCATGCTTTTCCGGCATCGATCAACGTAGAGACTTCTCCTGCAGGAGTGATTTTGCGTACGCGGCGGTTGCCGAAATCGGCGACGAAGATGTTTCCCTTCGCATCGAGTGAGAGATTCGTGGGATGTAAAAAACGCGCGGCGGCGCCGGTGCCATCGGCGTAGCCTTCTTCCGATCCGCCGGCAACGGTGCTGACCATTCCATCCGCGGTGAGCTTGCGGATGGAATCGCCGTCAATCAGATAGAGCGCGCCATCGGCGCCCCACGCCGCCGCGCGGACTTCGCGAAACTGCGCTTCGCGGTCCGGACCGTCCGCGACCCCGCGCGTGCTGCCGGCGATGATGTCGCCCTTCCCGTCCGAGTCCACTTTCAGCAGCTTGACTTGATCCGGATAGCCGCTGACGAAATAGAAAGAGCCGTCGGCGCCAAGCGTCAGAAAATATGTCCAGCCCACGGCAGTGCTGCGCTTTGCTTTGGGCAGCACTTCGGTGGCCGCGCCTGCGGAGGTGATTTTCCAGACTCCGCCGGAGATGACGTCCTCGCAATAAAGATTTCCGTCCGGGCCGAGCACGAGCGCATCGCCGTGCTTGTGTTCGGCGAGCGACTGAACGCGCCCGGCTTCGTCCACCATCCACACGCGCCCGCGCAGCGTGTCGAAGAAATAGACGCGGCCGGCGCGGTCCACGACGATGCCTGCGCCGATGTGCGCCTGCGCGGCGGGCGGAAAGAGGCAAAACACCAGCTCGAGTGTCAGAGCAACGGCGATTGCGTACAGCAGGGAGCGACTCATGCGAACCTCGCTTTGGGTGTGACGCCATGAAAGACGCGGCGCACGGGCGAACTGTTAGCACTGAAAGCGGCGAGGCAAGCCTCGCGGCTGCAAGTCGGCGGACACGCGGATTCGCTTCGGGACGGGACTAGAACAGAAGCGCGTAGTTGTTGGGCTTCGGTTCGAGGGGTCTTTCAGCCTGAGATGAGCTTGCAGGGTTGTCGTTACTTGCTCTTTTCAACCTTAACGACGCGGGTCACAAATGTCAGGCTGGACTCACCCACTTTTCCGGTAACTTCCCAACATCCTTCCGTCGGGAAAATAAGCCCGGTGGCCTGAAATCCGGTATCGCCGTACCCTCCGGGAATGTCTGCGCGCAACGGTGGCGCGGGCGCGTCGAGTCGTTGTCCCTGTATCGTCAATTTGCCGCGCACGCCTCGCCACCAGAGGAATTTCATGGTCAAGGAACCGTCTGGAGCCACAAACCCCGGCCCGCCAGGACGAAACACCACAGTGCCATCAGGCCAGAGCGTGGTCCACAGAGCGCTGTTTCCGTGGGTGGAACTGCTTGGGCGCTCACCGGGTGGTATATATCCGTTGGGTTTAGTTACAGGACAAGCTTTGGAGGAGTCCGAGGATACGTAGGCGCCAGAGCATAAAAATGAAGCCGTGGCCAGCACCACCAGAAGCACTTTCCGCGAAGTGAGCATTTCAGTAACCGGTCACTTTATCGGGGATTTCTTCCAGAACCAGCGCCACCAGGTCATGCTGCCGATGCCAAG
>DASYRO010000073.1:0-4339 GCA_036004385.1 Candidatus Acidiferrales bacterium | reverse complement strand
CTCCCGCACGTCCGTGATGCAATACAAGGGCACGCGAAAGCCGCTGCCGCAAATCGGCAAAGAATTGAATGTGGACGCGGTGGTGGAAGGCTCTGTTCAGAAATCCGGCGATCGCGTGCGCATCACCGCGCAATTGATCCGTGCCGCCACGGATACGCATCTGTGGGCCAAAGACTACGAGCGCGATTTGCGGGACGTACTGACCTTGCAGAGTGAAGTGGCGCGCGCGATTGCCAGCGAGATCAAAGTCCAACTTACCCCACAAGAACAAACACGCTTGGCCAGCGCGCGACCGGTCAATCCCGAGGCCCACGAGGCCTACCTCAGAGGTCTCTACGCCTGGAACAAGTTCGATCTTGACGGCTTCCAGCGGGCTCGCGATTACTTCAGGCAGGCTATTCGATTGGATTCGGAATACGCTCCTGCCTTTGTTGGTCTGGCGGATGCGTATGTGCAGTTAGCTGGTCGCATTTCTCCACCTGCGGAGGCCATGTCCGAAGCCAAGCAGGCGGCACTGAAAGCGCTGGAGCTGAACCCGAATTTGGCCGAAGCGCACAGCTCTCTGGGCTATGTCTTGCATTACTACGAATGGAATTGGACGGAAGCCGAAAAAGAATTCAAGCGGGCGATGGAGCTCAACCCTGGGCACTCTCGCGTGCACATCGTTTACGCTTTCGTCTTGAGCTCCCGAGGGCGGTTTGATGAATCTGTCGCAGAGATCAAACGTGGCGAGGCACTGGACCCGCTGGCGCTTGGTTGGAAATGCGGGGAGAGCAGGCTCCTCTATTACGCGCGCCAATACGATCAGGCCATCCAGCTCCACCGGCAGATAACGCAACTGGACGCAAGACTAGCCGCCACTTGCTACTCGGTCGTTCCGGCATATCTCCAGAAGGGCATGACCGCGCAGGCAATCGCGCTGGCCCAAGCTTCCGTGAGCAGTTTGCCCGGCGAGGTTCTTCCCATGGCCTGGCTTGGCCACGCCTACGCGCGCGGGGGCCACAAGGGCGAAGCACTGGACTTCCTTCAAAAACTTGGGGCGCTCTCCAAGGAGCAATACGTTTCCCCCTACAACGTGGCCGTGCTATACATTGGACTTGGCGACAAGGATCGAGCCATCGAGTGGCTGGAAAGAGCTGTTCAGGAGCGATCTGGCTTGCTCGTTTATGTCAACGTAGAGCCGGTGTTTGACCCGCTGCGCTCCGATCCGCGCTTCCAGTCCCTGCTCCGGCACATGAATTTTCCGAAGTAGCGCCGCACATTCCGCTCAGCTACACGAATCCCCTGTTGACGGTTCTCGTTAACGGCAATAGGATTTAGGTTTCCAGCCCGCCATTGAGGAGGTTCCCCATGAGGCTGCTTCGCCTTCTTTCGCTTGCCGTGTTTCTAGCCGCACTTTCATTTTGTCCGGCGATGGCCCAGGAGCATCAGCACCCAGCCGGCGATCCGGAAAAACTCGGTCAGGTGAGCTTTCCCGTCTCCTGTTCGCCTGCGGCGCAGCAGCCGTTCAACCGCGCGATGGCCATGCTGCATTCATTCTGGTACGCGCGGGCCGAGCAGGAATTCCGCGCCGTAGCCGAGAAAGACCCGGCGTGCGCCATGGCTCACTGGGGCGTGGCGATAACGCATTACCGCCTGCTCTGGGAATATCCGAGCGCGGATGACCTTGCCGCGGGCGCAGCGGCAATACAGAAAGCCGAGACGGCGGGAGCCAAAACGGAGCGCGAACGCGACTTTATCGCCGCGCTCAAAATGTATTACGAAGACGCCGACAAAATCGACCGCGACACACGCGCCGCCAAGTACGAAAAGGCCATGGAATCCCTCTTCGCCAAGTACCCGGAGGATCCCGAAGCCGGTCTGTTCTACAGTCTCACGCTTTTGCGCTATGGCGCGCCGCCAGACAAGAACTACACGAAGCCGCAGAAGGCGGGAGCCATCGCGGAGAAGGTGTTTCGCGCGCAGCCCAACCATCCCGGCGCAGCGCACTACGTGATCCACAGCTATGATTATCCGCCGCTCGCGGCGCGCGCGCTGAATGCCGCGCGGGAGTATGGAAAAATCGCTCCGGATGCTCCTCATGCGCTGCACATGCCGTCCCACATTTTTACGCGCCTGGGCCTGTGGGATGAATCGATCGGCTCGAATGCGGCTTCGGCGGCCGCCGCGCAAAAACACAATTTACCCGGCGATGAGCTTCACGCAATGGACTACCTGATGTATGCGTACCTGCAAAAAGGTCAGGACCGAAAAGCGGCTGAGCTGTTGGCTTCGATGCCGCCAGTCAAGCTCGGAGAACCCGCGGCCTTCGCCGGATTCTTCGCGCGCGCGGCCATGCCCGCGAGATACGTGCTCGAGCGGAAACGCTGGGCGGATGCCGCCAAGCTCGAAGCGCCTGCAAATCTGTTCCCGGGCGGACGCTGGACATGGGCCGAGGCTACATTCATTTTTGCGCGCGGGTTAGGCGCCGCTCGCAGCGGGCAGCCGGCCATGGCTCGCGAAAGCATCACGAAACTCGCCAACGCTCAAAAGACGCTGCTTGAAAACAAAGAGCCCTACTGGGCCAACCAGGTGGATTTGCAGCGGCAGATCGTTTCCGCCTGGCTCGCGTTCGCGGAAGGAAAAGGAGACGAGGCCCTCAAGATGATGCGTGCCGCGGCCGACGCCGAAGATGTTACCGACAAGCATCCGGTCACGCCCGGGTCGATTCTGCCGGCACGCGAATTGCTCGGCGAAGTGCTGCTCGAGCTCAAGCGGCCCGCCGACGCCCTGCCCGAATTCGAGACTGTGCTCAAAGCGGCTCCGGCCCGGTTCAATGCCATCTACGGCGCGGGACGCGCAGCCCAGTTGGCGGGCAACGACGCGAAAGCCAGAGATTACTTTGCGAAGCTTGTCCAATTGGGCCGTGACGCCGATAGCGAACGCGCCGAATTGACCGCCGCCAAAAATTTCCTGGCGACCAACGCCAAGACCGGAGCCTCGCGCGAGTAATCTGCACCGCTGCGCGATTGTGCCGATCAGGCTGGTTGACGCCGGCAGCGCCGCAGCCTAACATGCGCGCGCGTCCCAGGCGGCGCGGTATGATTACCAGCACAATTTCGTTCGACAGAATCGCTGTGAAACTCCGCACAATCTTCGTTTTGGTATTGTTCGCTGCCGCGGCGTTATCGCGCGCGCAGGCGCCCGCGCAAGCCCCAGTGCAAACCGACGACGACGAATACACGCGGTACGAACTGCTCGCGCCGGAAACGCAGAGCTTCCGCATCTACTACGACGTCACGGCCACCACGCCCGGCGCGCAGTATTATTTCAACGGACTGCGCAAAGGCAGCGAGCACACCATTCACGGCGTCTTGGATTTAATGACCGGCGCGCCGCTGGAATGGAAAGTGGTGAAGGGAGACGTCGCCCGCGAGCGCGGTCTGCCTCGCGCCGCACTTGACGAGGAATTTCTGCAGGTGAAGCTCGCGCGGCCTGTGCCTGCCGGCGGCGAGGCACGCATCCGCATCGACAAGACCTATAAGGACGCGGCCAGCTACTTCCGCGAGGGCGACAAAATTGTTTTTGCGCGCCCGCTGGGCATCAAGCGCAATTCCGTCGTCCTGCCCGAGGGCTATGAACTCGTCGGCTGCAACTATCCGTCGCAGATTCGCACGGAGGCCGACGGCCGCCTCCGAGTCAGCTTCATGAATCCCGGCCCCGGCACGATTAACTACCGCGTCGAAGCGCGCGTGCTTTCGGCAAAGAAGAGTGAAGCAAAAGCCGTGACTCCGGCGCAACCAACAAAAGCGTCCGCAGCCATGGAGAGCCGTGAAGTGAGCACGGCGGCGCGGGTGAACTTTACGTTCTCCGAGCGCGCCTTTCAGGACCGCGAGATCGTTTATTTTCTCCAGCAGCCGGAAACACACGCCTTTCGCCTCTATCACGACTACACGGAAACGCGCGAGGGCGTGGACCGCTACCTCAACGTGGTGCGCGGGGGCAGTTCGTCTTCAAATCCGTCGGCGAAGATTCTTGATACCGGCGAAGCACTGAAGGTGGAAACGATCAAAGGCGCCAAAGCCGCGAAGCGCGGCATCAAAATTGACGAGCCGGTCACGCCTGAAACAGAAATCGTGGTCATCTGGTTTCCCGCGGTGAAAAAAGGCCAATCGCTGCGCCTGCGCATTGAAGAAACCTATACGGACGCAAATCGCTACGTGCTTTACGGCGACGAACTCGTGTGGGACCGCAGTTTCGGCCGCCCGCGCAATACGGTTGTGCTTCCTGAAGGCTGGTACGTCACCGCCAATTCCATTCCCGCGACGGTGAGCCTTGCCGCCGACGGCCGCGTGCAGCT
>DASYRO010000072.1:0-9884 GCA_036004385.1 Candidatus Acidiferrales bacterium | reverse complement strand
CTCAAACACTTCAACCTCACCAGGGGGATACGATGTGAGTAGGCTCTCCCAGCGCTTTCGGAGTTTTGACTTCTGCCTTCTGATTTCTACACCCTAAACCCTGTAGCCTCCGGGCCTCTGTGTCTCCGTGGCAATCTTGTGGAAATTTCTTGCCGCGATTAACGTAGTATCACGCGACAGAAATTCCTGTGGGGGTGCTCATGTCTTCTAATCCAACGCCGGTGCCGCCCGCGCCGCCGGAAGCGCCGCAAGCCAAGCTATCCGCCATGCAACGCGTCATCGGCGTCTTCACCAGCCCGAGTGAGACTTTCGCCGATATCGCCCGCGTGCCCACGTGGGTCGTGCCCATCGTGCTGCTCACCATCCTAAGCATCGGCGTGAGCGCCACGATGATGAAGCGGGTGGACTGGCGCAGTTTCATGGAAAAGAAAATGTCCGAGAGCTCGCAGTGGGACCAGTTGTCCGCCGAGCAAAAAAACCAGCGGCTGGAGATGGGCACAAAAATCGTGCCTTATCAAACCTACGCCATCGGCTGTCTGGGCCCACTGGTTTTCGTGCTGGTCATCTCCGCGATATATCTCGGTGCGTTTAATCTCTTCCGCGGCGCCGGGCTGAAATTCAACCAGGCGTACTCCATCACGGCACACGCATGTCTCGTGGGCCTGATTTCGAGTCCTCTGGCCATCATTGTCATGTGGCTGAAACAGCCGGGCGATGTGGACCCCGAGCACATGCTCGCCTCCAACATCGGCGAATTCCTTTCCAGCGACACGGCGAAGCCTCTCTTAAAGCTTGCTGGCTCACTGGACATTTTCACGATTTGGCTGCTGGCATTGCTGGCTCTTGGTTTCGCCGCGGCTAATCCGAAGAAAATCTCCAAGGGTGCTGCGTTCGGCATCGTCTTCGGACTTTGGGCGGTGGTTGTGCTCGTCAAAGTCATCTGGGCCACATTCTAAGCGTTCCTGTCTCGCCGCTTCTCGTGGGGCCGGTCCCTCGACCGGCCCTTTTTCTTCGGTCATTGCGCGCCGGCCTTTCTCTGTGCTCCTCTGTGTTCGCAGTGCCGCTGTGGTGAGCCTTTTGTCCTTTGTTTTCCGGTTTCTTCGTTTTTCGGTTTTCGATTTCCGCTTTTCGCCTCTATGATTCTCCCGTGCCTTTCTCCTTCGAAGTTGTAGCCACCGATCCGACGGGCGCGCGGCTCGGCCGCCTGACCACGCCGCACGGCGTGATTGACACGCCGTGCTTCATGCCCGTGGGCACCGCCGCGACGGTGAAGGGCCTGACGCAGGACGCGCTGGAATCGCTCGGCGTGCAGATTCTTCTGGCCAATACCTATCATCTTTTTCTCCGGCCGGGACACGAGCTCATCCGTTCGCTGGGCGGATTGCACCGGTTCATGTCCTGGCCGCGCGCGATTCTCACCGACTCCGGCGGCTACCAGGTGTTCAGTCTCGCGGACTTGCGGAAGATTTCCGACGAGGGCGTCACGTTCCGCTCGCACCTCGACGGCGCGGAATACTTTCTTTCTCCGGAGATTGCTGCCGAGGTGCAGATCGCGCTCGGCGCGGACATTTTCATGGTCCTCGACGAATGTATCGAAACGCCCGCGCAACGCGACGCTGCCGCCCGTGCCGCCGCGCGCACATTTGCCTGGGCACGCCGCTCGCGCGAATATTTTTCCGCGCATGGCTCGCCGGAACGCCAAGCGCAGTTCGGCATCGTGCAGGGCGCGACGTTCGATGACCTGCGGCGCGAGTCTGCTGACCAAATTACCTCGCTCGATTTTCCCGGCTACGCCATCGGGGGACTTGCCGTCGGCGAGCCGCACGAACTGACCTGCGCGATGACCGCGGAAGTGGCCGCGCGGCTGCCGCGCGAAAAACCGCGCTACCTGATGGGCGTCGGATATCCGGAGCAGCTTGCCGATTATGTTTCTCGCGGCGTGGACTTGATGGATTGCGTGCTGCCCACGCGCTCCGCGCGCAACGCGCTGCTGTTCACCTCCGCCGGGCGGCTCAATATCCGCAACGCGCGCTTCGCCGCCGATCCGCTGCCGCCCGATGAACATTGCGCGTGCATGGTCTGCCGGCGCTATTCCCGCGCGTATTTGCGGCACCTCGTGCAGGCCAACGAGATGCTGGCGGGAATTCTTGCCACGCATCACAATCTGTTTTTTTATCTCGACCTCATGCGGCGCATCCGCGAGGCCATCGCCGCAGGAACGCTGGCGACATTTTCGGCGCAAATGAGTTCGCAATTGGCATCGGCGGAGTGAACGAAGTGAGGAAGTCGCGTGGATTGGTGATGGAGTGCTCGAAAAGAATTTGTGATTGGTGATTTGTGATTGAGCGACTTAGGACGCGCCAAGAGTGCGCCTTTCTCCTGCGGCAATCACTCCATCAACACTGACTCAATGTCTTTCTCTAGCCACTCGTCACTCGCCACTCACCACTTTCCCGCGCCACTTTTTCCTTGACTCTGCCGCGTAATTCCGTAAAGCTATCTTGTTTGGAAACCTGGCAGGATTTTGCACTGGGGCTTCGGTCATGACTTGAGGCTGGGCCCAGCCGCCTGGTGCCGCTCCGCAGTCTCAAGTCGGCTATTCCCAATTTTGACGCGGTTTTTCCTGCCCGACGCGGCAGGATTTTATTTCTCCGGCAGACCCGCCGCATGGCGGGTGGGGGCTCTGGTTCGACCGATGAATTTTCCTCACGTCTCCGCGGACCTCTCGCTCCTGGCGCAAACCGGCTCGCCCAAGGACATCCTGGGCATGCTGGTGCCGCTGCTGGCATTTTTCGGAATTTTCTATTTTTTGCTGATTTTGCCCGCGCAGCGCCGCTCGAAGAAAGTCGCGCAGATGCTGGCGGAATTAAAGGTCGGCGACAAAGTGGTGACCAACGGCGGCATTTACGGCACGATTGTCGGGCTTGACGAAAAGGACGCCGCGGTGCAGTTGCGCATCGCCGACCAGGTCAAAATCAAGGTGTCGCGCTCGGCCATCGCCGGCATGCAGCCGGAAGCCAAGGAAAGCTGAAAACCACCGATGCATTCGAACCTCAAGTGGAAGTTCGCATTTATCCTGGGCGTCATTCTGATTTGTGTGTTCGGATTGATTGGCGTGCCCAAGTCGTGGACAGCCGTGAAGCAAAACCTCGCCGACAATATCAAGCTGGGCCTGGACTTGCAGGGCGGCACGCACTTGATCATCCAGGTGCAAGTGCAGGAAGCGATCAGCGGGCATACCGACCAGGCGCTGGACCGACTGACGCGCGTGCTGCGCGAGGAAAAAAACATCCGCTTCGAGGAAATCCGCAAGCTGGACGACACGCACATCCTGGTGCGCAACGTCGCCGTGGATCAGGCCAGCGCATTCCGCGATATCGCCACCGACCAGTTCACGGAGTGGGATCTTTCTCCCGCGCCCGGGGAAACCGCCGGCTACACGCTCACGCTGAAGCCTTCCACCATCGCCGCCATCCGCACGCAGACCATGCAGCAGTCCATCGAAACGATTCGCCGCCGCGTGGACCAGCTCGGCCTGACCGAGCCGACCATCGCCGAAAACGGCCGCGGCGAAAACGAAATCCTCGTGCAGCTCCCCGGCGAAGACGATCCTGCTCGCGTCAAAAACGTCATACAGGCCGGCGGGCAGCTCGAACTCAAGCTCGTGGTCGGCGACAAGGAATACTCGTCGGAGACCGAAGCGCTGGCCGAAAAAGGCGGCGTGCTGCCGCCGGGCACGGAGCTGCTCAAGGGCCGCAACGAGGCGCGCCAGACCGGCCAGACCGCTGCGCAGGAAGTCTGGTACCTGGTGGACCGCGTGCCTGCCGTGACCGGCCGTGACCTGCGCAATGCGCAGCCCGTGCCCAGCACGGATAATCCCGGCTACTACGAAGTGAACTTCACGCTTTCCACGGACGCCGGCAAGCGCTTCGGCATCTTTACGGAGCGCAACATCAATCGCCGCATGGCCATCGTCCTGGACCACAAAGTCTATTCCGCGCCCAACATTCAGAGCCGCATCGAAGATTCCGGCCGGATTACCGGCCGCTTCGGCAACGAAGAAGCCAAGGACCTCGCGCTGGTGCTGCGCTCCGGTTCGCTGCCTGCTTCGATCGTGTATCTCGAAGAGCGCACCGTCAGCGCCTCGCTCGG
Organism: Candidatus Acidiferrales bacterium; assembly: GCA_036004385.1. Taxonomy (GTDB): domain Bacteria; phylum Acidobacteriota; class Terriglobia; order Acidiferrales; family UBA7541; genus JACQDE01. Next base: position 5,732 of record DASYRO010000072.1, on the reverse strand, counting down.
CGCCGACTCCATTCGCCAGGGCGTCCACGCATCCATCGTCAGCCTGGTGGCGGTGATGGTTTTCATGGCATTCTACTACCGTGTATCTGGATGGAACGCGATCCTCGCGCTGATTCTGAACTTGATCATTTTGCTGGCGTGCCTCGCCTATTTTGGCGCCGTGCTCACGCTGCCGGGCATCGCCGGCGTCATCCTGACGATCGGCATGGGCGTGGATTCCAATGTGCTCGTCTTCGAGCGCATCCGCGAAGAGTTGCGCGCCGGCAAGGCGCCGAGTTCCGCGGTGGAGGCGGGTTTCGACCGCGCGTTCCTGACCATCGTGGATACGCACGTGACCACCGTGGTCTCCTGCATTTTCTTGTTTATGTTCGGCACGGGGCCGGTGCGCGGCTTTGCCATCACCCTGGTGATCGGTCTGCTTTCGAACTTGTTCACCGCGATTTACGTTTCGCGGACGATTTTCGCCTGGCACCTGGCGCGCATGTCGCGGCAGGAGGAATTGAGTATTTAGAAGTGCGAGGTGCTAGGAGTTAGGTGCTAGGCGCTAGGTATCAGGTTCTAGGTTCGGATTTCGAGGTTTCGAATTTCGGTTTCCGGTGTCTGATGTTGTAGGACGGGGTTCCGCCCGTCCGGCACGGCTCGAAAAGCGGCGGTTGCTAGCCACTCGCCACTGGCCTTCCGGGAACTCTCCGGAGGCGCCCGGTGTCTAATAAAAGTGGATTGGACTCTGCATGATTGAACTGTTTCACGGCTCGAACATCGACTGGATCGGCAAGAGCAAGTACTTCATCGCTCTCTCCCTGGCCCTGCTGCTGCTGGGCTGGGGCTCGATTGCCAAAAACAAGGGCATTCGTTACGGCATTGATTTCCGCGGCGGCACGCTGGTGTACGTGCGTTTCGCGCAGAAGCCTCCCCTGGACAAGCTGCGCGAAGGCCTGCGCTCGCGCGGCTTCGGCGAAAGCACCATTCAGGAGATGAAGGACCTCACGCGTCCCAACGCCAATGAAGTGGTCATCGGCCTCGAGCAAAAGACCCAGGGCGAAATCAGCCTGGACGCCGGCAAGGCCGCCATCCTCTCCATTCTCCAGGACACGTTCGGCGGCGGGGAACCCGGTAAGCAGGACTTCAACTCCGTCAACGTTTCCACGCTGGCAGATTTTCTTGCGCGCCGCGACGTTCTCGGCCTCGGCCCCACCGCTTCCGACCGCTACACGCAGCTCGCCCGCTCGCTCATTGAATTCCGCGACAAGGAGCGCAGCGGCCTGCTCACCAATCTCGACGAACTCAAATCCGTTTCCGGCGCGGACGCCCGCGTTCTGGCCGCCTTGCATGAGTCATTCTTCACCGGGCAGTATGCCATTCGCAACGCCGAAGTCGTCGGCCCCAAGGTCGGCGGGCAGCTCCGCACGCAAGCCATTCTGGCCACGCTCTATGCCCTGGCGGGCATGCTGGTTTATATTGCCTTTCGCTTCGAGTGGGTGTACGGTGCTGCCGCTGTCCTGGCCGTCTTTCACGACGTGCTCATTACCCTGGGATTCTTTTCGCTGTTCAATTTTGAGATTACGTTGACGGTGATTGCCGCGCTGCTCACGCTGGTGGGCTACTCGATGAACGATACCATCGTCATCTTCGACCGCATACGCGAAAACGTGCGGCTGATGCGCCGCGAGCCCTTCGGCGTGGTCGTCAACCGCTCCATCAACCAGACGCTTTCGCGGACGATCCTGACCAGCGGCCTGACGTTTATCACCGTGCTGGTGCTCTTCCTGATGGGCGGGGACGTCTTGCGCAGTTTCGCCTTTGCTCTTACAGTGGGAATTGTGGTAGGTACATACTCGAGTTTCGGTATTGCCGTCCCGGTTGTATTCTTCTGGTATCGCTGGCGCGGACCGCAAGGAGCCGTGCCTGCTTCCACGTCCTCGTCCGGTGGCCGCGCCACGCCGGGCGATTCGCGAAATCTTGTGGGGGCGGGAAAACGGTAAGGGAGGATAGGGCGATGTTTGAAGACCTGATTGAATGCTCGCCGGCGGGAAAAAAGAAGACGAGAGCTGGTCTCACCGTTTTCATCTCTACCGTTTTCCAAATCCTGCTGCTCGGCGTGATGATTCTGATTCCGCTGATTTACACGGAGGCGCTACCCAAGCAGATGCTCACTACGTTTCTGGTCGCGCCGCCTCCGCCGCCGCCACCCCCTCCCCCGCCCGCTCCTGTGCAGAAAGTGGTGCGGCCCATGGCCAAATTGATGCAGGCCGGCAAACTCCAGGCGCCCACCGCCATTCCCAAGCAAGTCACCATGCTTAAGGAAGAAGAGCCACCGCCGGACACCGGCGTAGGCGTGGTCGGCGGCGTGCCGGGTGGCGTGCCCGGCGGACAGGCCGGCGGCGTGCTCGGCGGCATTATCGGAGGCGTGGTATCCAGCCTGCCTCCTCCGCCCAAGGCCGCTCCGCAGCGCATCCGCCAGGGCGGTAACGTCCAGCAGGCCAAGCTCATCAACATGGTGCGGCCTGTGTACCCGGCGCTGGCCCGGCAAGCGCGCGTTTCCGGCACCGTGCGGCTGCACGCCATCATTGCCAAGGACGGAACGGTGAGCCAGCTCGAAGTGCTCCAGGGCCACCCCTTGCTGGTGCAGGCCGCGCAGGACGCGGTTCGCCAGTGGCGCTATCAGCCCACGCTGCTTAATGGCGAGCCGGTGGAAGTAGATACGACTATCGATGTTGTCTTCACGCTGGGCGGCTAGTGCGCCCGGCTGCGCATGGTCCGGCTGCGGGTCTTTTTGAGTCCCGCGGCTCACGGCACGCGTCGCTTTGAAACTCTGAGTACCTTTTGAAGGAGGAACACATCCAATGCTTTTCAATCTCTATACCTCGGCCCTTGTATTTCTTGCAGAGGGCGCGGCGCCGGTGGGATGGGACTTGCGCAGCCTGTGGATGCAGATGGGCTGGCCCGCCCGCATCGTGGTGATCATCATGTTCGTCATGTCCGCCTGGTCCGTCGGCATCATGATTGACCGCGCGCTCATGTTCGGCGCCGCCCGCAAGCAGTCCCGCATTTTCGTGCAGCAGGTGGCCGGCGCGTTGCGCGAAGGCAAGCTCGATGAAGCCATTTCCATCGCCGAGCGCAACAAGAAATCGCATATCGCCAAGGTCGTGGCCACCGGCCTCTCCGAATTCCAGTCGGCTTCCTCGCAGGTCGCCGAGCAGGAAGTGGTGGACGCCGCCAAGCGCGGCCTGGAGCGCTCCGTGGCCATCGTGCATGCCGAGCTCAAGCGCGGCCTTTCCGGCCTCGCCACCATCGGCTCCACGGCTCCCTTCGTCGGCTTGTTCGGCACTGTGGTCGGCATCATCAACGCCTTCAAGGGCATTTCGCAGGAGAAGGCCACGGGTCTTGCCGCGGTCGCCGGCGGTATTGCCGAAGCGCTGGTGACCACTGCCATCGGTCTGTTCGTCGCCGTCCCCGCCGTCTGGGCCTACAACTACTTCACCAACAAAGTGGAAGCCTTCGACGTGGAGATGGACAACTCCTCGATGGAGCTGATCAACTACTTCATCACGCGGCGCGCCGCAAGGAAGTAAGTCATGGCCTACAAGCCCAAGGCGCCGCCACCTATGACGGCCATCAACGTCATTCCCATGGCCGACATCATGCTCGTGTTGCTGATCATCTTTATGGTGGTCACGCCCATGTTGCAGAAAGGCGTGTCCGTGGATCTCGCCCAGGTCAGCAACCCCAGCGACATGAAGGACGCCGACAAGGAAGACGCCATCGTCGTCGCCGTCACCCGCGATGGCAAAATCTTCCTCGGCAAGGAGCTGATGAAGAAGGAAGAAATCACCCAGAAGGTCCGCGATCAGCTTACCGGCCGGCTGGACAAGACCGTCTTCGTCAAGTCCGACGGCCGCGCACATTACGGCGATGTGGTCGGAGTAGTGGATGAAGTGCGCGCCGCCGGCGTGGATCAGCTCGGCCTGCTCACCGAGAAGATTCAGAAGCCCGGCGCTGCGCCTCCGCCTCCGCCCACGGGCGGCGGCCCCTAGCGCCGTTGTACCGCCGCTGTAGCCCGCCGCTTCAGAGGCGGGGGTTGTGGGGCAGGCTTCGACTTGTCCCGAGCGGTGGCGAGGGAGCCTGCCCGGTTTTCGCTTTTCGAATTTCGCATTTCGTCTTACGGAGTAACTTATGGGAATCGCAGTCGGCGGTAAGAGCGGCACCATGGCGGAACCCAACGTGGTTCCGCTGATTGACATTCTTTTGGTGCTCATCATCATTTTCATGGTCATCACTCCGACCGTGCCCAAGGGCCTCGAGGCGCTGGTGCCGCAGCCCAATCCCAACAAGGAACAGCCCAACCAGGACATCCTTCAGAAAACGGTTGTGGTCCAGGTGCTGTGCGCAAATCCGACGGATCCGAATTGCAGGATCACCGCGCTCAAGATCAACGAAGAGCCGCACACCTGGGAATCGCTCGGCCCGCGCATTGACGAAATCTTCAAGAGCCGCGCCGAGAAGATTGCCTTCGTCAAAGGTGATTCCGGGGTGATGTTCAGCGAAGTGGCGCGCGCCATTGACATCATGCGCAACTCCGGCGTCTCCAAGGTCGGTTTGATCACCGCCAAGATCGAAGCGGGGGAGTAACCGCCCCGGAGGAAGTTGCGGGGCGGGGGAGTAGCGCAGTTTTCGTGGGACAGGCTTTCCAGCTTGTCCGCGTTTGTACCGCCGGCCTTTGGCCGGCGCCTCAGTTCTGGCACGCGGTCGGGTGGTGCGTGCGCAACTTGTCCAAGCCGATTTTCGGTTTTCGTTTTTCGCTTTTCGGGTTTATCGTGTCTTGCGGGTTCGGACCGTTCAATGGCTACGGGTCACCGGCGGGACCGCCCCATCCAAGGAGAGCAGTCATGCAGCGGATTGTGCGCAGCCCTCTTGCCCTCATTCTGATTGCGCTGCTGGCCGTGGCCACGGCCGGCTGCAATAAGTTGATGGCCCGCGACGACCTCAACAAGGGCGTCGCTGCTTACAAGGCCGGCAACTTCGACGACGCCATCGAGAAATTCAAGGCCGCCAAGGAAAAAGATCCCACCCTGCTGAACGCGCGCTTGTATCTGGCCACCGCCTACGCCAGCCAGTACATCCCCGGCGCGCCCTCCGAGGAAAACATCCGCAAGGGCGAGCAGGCCATCGAAGAATTCAAGGAAGTCTTGCAGATCGACGCCAACAATCTCTCCGCCATTGACGGCATCGGCTCCATCCTTTTCCAGATGGCCGGTTCGCCGTTCGACGAAAAGAAAATGGTCGAGTCCCGCTCCTATCACGAGAAACACATCCAGCTCGACCCCTCGGCCAAGGAGCCCTACTACTGGGTCGGTGTGATTGACTGGACCCTGGCCTATCGCGCCAACGCTACCATACGCAAGGCTTGGAACGATTCCAATCCGAAGAAGACCGTAAAAGAAGATCAGCCCATGCCGGAAAAAGCGCGCGCCGAATTCCAGGAAAAATACGGCAAGACCGTCGAGGACGGCATCAGCCAGCTCAAGGGCGCAATCAAGGTCGCCCCGGACTACGAAGACGCCATGGCCTACCTCAACCTGCTCTATCGCCAGCGCGCGGATATGGCCGCAACCCCGCAGGAACGCGATGAATATCTCACTCAGGCCGACGCGCTGGTGGATCAAGTCAAGGCCATCAAAGCCAAGAAGGCCGAAGCCGGTCCGGCTCAGTAATTCTTCGACCAAAACCCTGCA
>DASYRO010000071.1:0-9053 GCA_036004385.1 Candidatus Acidiferrales bacterium | reverse complement strand
CCTGGGGCTTGGCTTGCGTGGCCTCACAGGCAATCAGGAATTTGTCGCGCTGTTCATTCATGCGGCCGAAAACGACGACCCACACCTTGTCAGATTTTCTGGCAATGAGGCGGGCGTCGTCCCCTGGCCGAACCTCGGGACACCCCAGTGCGGGCCTCATCGCTTTTACGGCATCGGCAGCTCCAGTAGCGGCTAAGCTATATTCAGCCAGCAGCCGGCCGCGCGCGGTGATGGCTTCGAGTTCTACTTTTGATGGTGGCGCGGCCTTCTGCGCCGGTGCGGTGGTACTCACGAGAGGAATGGCGACGGTAACCGCCAGCGAGAGGAGTCTAACGGAGGTTTTCATGGATAACATCCTCGCACCTCCCATCCACGGCAGCGCGTGAGCCGTGGCTAGAAGGGAATATCCTCGTCGCTGACTTCAGGGGCAGCGTCGGCCTCGGGCGGAGCGGCTCCCTCGGCTGCGCTCGGGACAAGGTGGGGTTCATCCGCCGCGGCGGACCCTGCGGGGCCAGCATGAGCGCCGGCGTCACCGCGCGAGCCCAGCATGCGCATTTCGTTGGCGATGATTTCGAAGGCTGTGCGCTTCTGTCCCTGCTGGTCTTCCCACTGGCGCGACTGGATGCGTCCTTCGATGAACACCTGCGCGCCTTTCTTCAAATATTTCTGGCAGATTTCCGCCAGCTTGCCCCACACCACGATTTTGTGCCACTCCGTCTGCTTCTGCGTCTGGCCGTTGCGGTCCTTGTAGGAGCGGTCCGTGGCCAGGCTGAAATTGCAGACTGGCTGCCCGCTGGGCGTGAAGCGCGACTCGGGATCGCGTCCCAGGCGGCCGACCAGGATGACTTTGTTCACCGACATGTGAGTCCTCGCAGTCGAGAAGAGCGAAAATCGAAAACCGGGAAGCGAAGAGAGATCCTTCGCTACGCTCCCTTCGACTCCGCTCAGGGCAAGCCCTCCGCTATCGCTCAGGGCAAGCAGGATGACAAGCACTCTTATATCGAAATTTAGACGGAGAGGCTAGCCTTTCCCTCGCTAGCGCTCGGGACGAGTTGGCGCGGCGGTGGCGCCGAGTTCGCGCAGCTTGGCGCGTGCGCGGCGTTCGTCTTCGGTGCCCGGGTGACGTCGAACCACTTCGCGGAACTCGCGGATGGCCGCGGCGCGCTGTCCGAGCTCCAGCAAGGCCATGCCCTTTTTCAGCCGCGCCGACCCCAGCTTGTTGCTCTTCACATAATTGTCCAGCACCTTATCGTATTCGGTGACGGCTTCGCGATACTGCTTTTGCGCGTAAAAAATTTCGCCGAGGTAGAACTGCGAGTTGGATGCCAGGTCATTCTCCGGAAAATATTTCAGATAATCCAGGAACTGCGCTCGTGCCAGGTCGTATTTCCCGCTGTTGTAATCCCGAAGGGCATTGGTGTAGAGCGCATCCGCGGAAGGCGGCGGGGCAGAGCCGGGGCTTCCCGATGGCCCCGCAGCAGTCGGGGCCGGGATGCCTCCGGAAATCTTGGCGTCAAGGCTCTGCAGCACGTTCTGCGTGTCGCCCACCTGCTGGTTGAGCTTGCTGAGCCGCGCTTTCACTTCGTCCAGATTATCGGCCAAAGCCTGCACCTGCGTAGTCAGCGTGTCGATGCGCGAGCCGGAATTGGCCTGCACGTCCTGAATGCTTTTTTGCAACAGGCCCAGGTTGGTGTTCAGCCGGTTGATGGCATCGAGGGATTGTTCAACCAGCGTCTTCAACACGGCGTTCTTCTCGTCCACGGTGCGTTGCAGCTCGCGTTGCGTCTGGATCACACGATTCATGTCCGCCTGCAGCTGAAGGATTTCTTTCTTCTGCGCAGTCCCGCTCTGCGGGAGCGCCAGGAGCGCAAGCCCTATTGCCAGGGGCATGGCTAGAAAAAGAGGGTTACGTATTCGCAAGAGTCCTCCTTCTCACAATTTGATGCGGTCGGCGCGGCTGGGCGCACCCGGAGAGGCATCCCGAATCCTCGGGATGCTACTTCGCCATCACAAAGTGCCCGCGGCGGTTCTGCTGCCAGCAGTCTTCATTGCTCTGCGTGCAGAAGGGCCGCTCCTTGCCCATGCTGACGGTATCCATACGGTCCGCGGACACGCCCAGGGAAATCAGGAACTGCCGCACGGCTTGCGCGCGGCGGTCGCCGAGACCCAAGTTGTATTCCGTGGAGCCGCGCTCGTCGCAGTGCCCTTCGATAACCACACGGATCTGCGCGTGCGTGCGCAGGAATTCCGCCGTGCGCGCCAGCGCGTCGCGCGCGTCCGGACGGATGTCCGATTTATCGTAATCGAAGAAGCCGTCGCGCACGTTCGTGCGGAAGAGTTCTTCAATTGTCGCCGTCGGCGGAGCGGGCGGGGGCGGAGGCGCGAGTGCGGCCACGGTGATGCGCACGCTCATGTCCGCGGTGCCGCCGGGCCCTTTCGCCGTGATGGTGTAAGTCGTGGAGTCCGCCGGCGAAACTTTCGTCGAACCTTCCGGCGAAACTTGACCGATGCCGGGCGCCAGCGCCAGCTCCGTGGCATTCGTCGAGGACCAGTTCAGCGTCACGCTCTCGCCGCGCTGGATGAACGTCTGCGATGCCTGCAGCGTCACCGTGGGGCGCGCGGGAGGCGGCGGCAGCGGCGGCGGCGCAGCCGGCGGAGCGGCAACGGGCTTCTTAGCGCAGGCTCCGGCCAGCAGGATCAGCAAAATCAAACTTAGCAGGGCATACTTTGAACGGAAGCGCATTCGGCTCCTCCACGAGTAAGTTAACAGCCCGCAATAGACAATTCCATGAGATTGACAATCTACAAATCATCCTACCACCAACCTCGATGATTTGCATCGGGGCCAAGGGGAACACATCGCCGGCAAAACCGAAAATAGAAAATGGAATATCGAAAATGGGCCGCAATCGGAGCGATTCTTCAATTTTCTATTTTCTCTTTTCTATTTTCGCCTCCTAGTGTGGCGACCAATTGGGCGATTCATTGTGGCCTTGGAAGGTCAACTGGCGCGCCTGCGTTCCGTCCGCCAGCATCGTCCAGATTTGACGCGAACCCGTGCGGGTGGACTCGAAAACGATGTGCCGACCGTCCGGCGCCCAGGAGGGCCGCTCATTGCGCGCGGCGTCGCGAGTCAGCTCGACGATTTGCCGAGTCGCGGTGTCCATCACGTAGAGATCGTAATTTCCGTTGGGGCGCCGCCAGCTGAAGGCCAGCAATTGTCCGTTGGGCGACCACGCCGGATCGATCACGTATCCCTTGTCCTGCAACTCAAGCTTTTCCACGTTGGAGCCGTCGGCATTCATCAGATAAAGATTCGGCAAGCCGCCGCGGTCGCTCACAAAGGCCACTTGCTGGCCGGTCTTCGGATTCCACGCCGGAGAGGTGTCCACGCCAGCGGAATACGTAATGCGTCGGAGATTGCCGCCGCTGGTATCAATCGTGAACAGCTCCGGGTCGCCGTGCATGCTGGACATGAACATGATTTTGCCGCCGTCGGGAGACCATGCCGGCGAGCTATTGGTGCCCTTGTAGCGCATGAAGGTCATGGGCTTGCCGGTTTCCAGGGAATACATGCAGATTTGCGCGCTGGTCACGCCGCCGGCCAGCCCGTAACAGGTGAACGCGATGCGCGTGCCGTCCGGGGACCACCGCGGCGTCAGCGAAATCGTGCGCAAGCTGGTCAGCGGGCGCTGGCTCGAGCCGTCGTAGTCCATCGCCCAGATTTCCTTGGAGCCGGTGCGCGCGCTCACGAACGCGATTTGCGTGCTGGCCACACCGGGCGTACCGCCGGAAAGACGCGCGACAATCTCGTCGGCAAACTGGTGCGCGAAGCGGCGGATTTGCGCGTCGGTCACTTCGCCACGGTAACGTTTGGCGAGCACCGGCGGCATTTGAGCGTTACGTACGTCGGAAAGCCACGCCTCGATCACCAGGTCATTGCCGCTGGCGCTCAAGTTGCCGAAGGCCAGCATATGCGCGTTCGCCGGCGGCGCACTCCACTCCGCATGTTTGAGTTCCCCCGGCACGCTCGGCGCCTGCACCGGATTCATGCTCGGGCTCACTACTTCGATGATGCCGGAATATTCCAGGTCGCCGCGCACAACATCGGTGAATATTTTGGCCAGCGGCTGCGAGGAAGGCGAGCGGGGCGCGAAATCCGCCACGGCTACGCGCGGCTTCTCCACGCCCAGGCCGGTGCCCGTGCGAAACCAGTCCTGCGCGGCCACCGGTGATGGACTCAGAAAGAGAAGGGAAGCTAAAGTGACAAAGAATTGCGGAAGGAGACGGAGCCTTGGAGACATCATGAGATGAGAATCCCCCAGTTAGTTTCTGTGACGAGGGCGGGCTGAAGCCCGCCCCCAACAGCGCCAAAAGATCAGCGCCGAAAATCGAACCAGAATTCCACCATCACGAACGAACCGTTGTATTCCGACGGCAGCCGCTCCAGCGGACTGGACTCGCGGATGGCACGAACAGCGGAACGGTCCACGGAATCATTTCCGCTGGATTTCAAAATCTGAATATTGAGTATCGTGCCGTCGCGCTGGACTTGAAAGCTGATGACCGCGCGCGGCGCCCAACGGACCGTAGGGTCCACGTAGGATTGAACCCAATTGCTGCTGATGCGCCGTCGCACCGCGTCCACGTACCACGGGAAGCGGCCGGCAAATTCTCCGCCGCCCGGCCCGCTAAAGCCCAGCCCGCCCTGTGAAGCTCCGACTGTGAATTGCGTGTACGGCAGTGCCGGCGTGCCGCCCTGGCCGTAAGGAATTGCGCCGGTGGGCGGCGGCGTAGTGTCTTCGAACACGCGCGAAGGCCGCGTGATGTATTTCTTTTGCTTATTCTTCTCGAATTCCGGAATTTTTGTAGCGGATTCTTCCGGCTGTTTCGGCTTGGGCTCCGATTTGTAAAGCCCCTTCGATTCGTCCACCACGCGGCTGGTGGTCATGGCCTCCGGCCGCGGCAGCGTGATTCCCGTCACTCCGGAGACGAGCCCGACAGTGACCGCACCACCGCCCGGGCCGCCCCAAATTTCTCCGCGATGCGAGAGAAAATTAGAAACGGTCAGCGTGCCCAGCAGCAGCGCGTGCCCGGCGACAGAAAACACGATGGCCTTCTTGATGTCCGGAACGGTTTGGCTGGCGGCGTAGGACATATTACTGAGTGCGCGGGCGGCTGCTGATGGGTTCCGTCACCACGCTGATGTTTTGGATGCCGGACTGTCGCAATTCGTCCACCACAGTGGCGAAGCTGCCAAAGGGCACGGACTCGTCGCAGCGCACGAATATTGCATCCGACTGCGGATTTTTGGACTGCAGCCTGACCATGGTGGCGAGATTGTGAATATTCACCGGCTCGTTGCCCAAGTACACGCGCTGCGCGCGGTCAATGGTGATAACCAAGCGCTCCTCGGTGATTTCTTTCACCGTCTTGGTCTTGGGCACTTCCACTTCGATGCCCGATTGCAGGATGGGCGCGGTAATCATGAAGATGATGAGCAGCACCAACACGACGTCCACGAAGGGCACGATGTTGATCTCTGAAAGGGTAGTGCCGGTATGCCTGGCAAGCTGCGGCATGTTGACGCCTCACTCGTTGTACTGTTTTTCGACTTGCGCGGCGAATTCCAGCGCGAAGTTATCCATGCGCGTGGCCTGTTCCTTGATGCGGCTGAGGAAGTGGTTGTAGGCAATCACCGCGGGGATGGCGGTGAAGAGTCCCGCGGCGGTGGTGATCAACGCCTCGGCGATGCCTGGGGCCACGGCGCGCAAGCTGGCCGCGCCGGCTGTCCCGAGGCCAGAGAACGCGTCCATCACGCCCCATACCGTCCCGAAAAGGCCGATGAATGGAGTGACCGAACCGGTGGTGGCCAGCCAGTTCATCCACCGTTCCATGGTGTGGACTTCGTCCGCGGCGGCGAGCTGCATGCTCACGCTGATGGCGTTCAGGCTCTTCACTTTTCCGCCGTGCGGATTGCTCGCGGCGACCTGCGAATAGAGTTCCTTGTATCCGGCGGTGTACACCGTCACCAGCGGCGAGCCCGCGCCTGCATTGGTAATCCCCGCCGGCTCGCTGAGCGGCTTTCCGCTGCGGAACGCTTTCAAAAACCGGCCGGAGGCGGATTCAATCTGGGAGAACAGGCGGAATTTCTGGTAGATGACGGCCCAGGAGAAGAGAGAAAAACCCAACAGCATGAGAAGAACGACGCGGGCCACCCAGCCCGTTTGTTCGAGGAGGCTTCCGAGCTGTCCAGCGAAAACAATGAGCCCGACGATGGGAATCTCGACCTCCCTCAATTCGCGCGCGCAAAATCACTAAAAACTTACCGTAGCATACGGTCTGGGGAGGGTCAAACGAATCCCCGCGCGTGTGTGCTAAAATCTTTTCACGAAATGGGCGCTTCCATTGACATCCGCATCGAAACGCTCACCGGCCCACGCGCTGTCGCCGGCGGGTTATCGCGCCAGAACGACTTGCCGCACAACGGCAAATCTTTTTTCATCGAAACCTTCGGCTGCCAGATGAATGTGCACGATTCGGAGAAGGTGGCGGGCGTGCTCCTCGCGCGCGGCTACCGCCAGGTGCAGCGACCGGACGCGGCAGACGTCGTCTTCTTCAATACGTGCAGCATCCGCGAGAAAGCCGCGCAAAAAGTTTTCTCGCGGCTGGGATTGTTTCGACCCGGCCAGGCGCCGGATGGTTCCCGCTGCGGCGGGCTCACCACAGGAAAAATCATCGGCGTGCTGGGTTGCGTTGCGCAACAGGAGGGCGAAGAAATTTTCGAGCGCGCGCCGTGGGTCAGCCTGGTGTGCGGCTCCGCCAGCTACCGCAAGCTGCCGGAGTTGCTGGCGCAAATTGAATCCGGCAACCGCCGCGTGATGGGCCTGGACCTCGACGTGGACCAGACCTTCGAGACGGAACTCACCCGCCGCGACAATCCCTTTCGCGCCTACCTCACCATCATCGAAGGCTGCGACAAGGCGTGCAGCTACTGCGTCGTTCCATTCACGCGCGGGCCGGAGCGCAGCCGCGCCAGCGCGTCTATTCTCGACGAAGTTCGCCAGCTCGCGGATTTCGGCTACACAGAAATCCAGCTTCTGGGGCAGACGGTGAACAGCTATCGCGATCCGTTTCCGCGGCACATGACTTTTGCCGAGTTGCTGGCGGCTGTTGCCAACGTGCCCGGGATTCGCCGCGTGCGATTCACCACGTCGCATCCCAGCGACTTCCACGAGGACATTGTGCAGGCGATGGAAAGCGTGCCGGCGATCTGCAATCACGTGCATTTGCCGGTGCAGTCCGGCTCGACGCGCGTGCTCTCAGCCATGCAGCGCACCTACACGCGCGAGCAGTATCTGCAGAAAATTGCTCTCATCCGCTCGGCCAAGCGGCCTGTGGCCGTCACCACGGACATCATCGTAGGCTTTCCCGGCGAGACCGAGGCGGAATTCGAAGAGACCCTCAGCCTGCTGGACGCGGCGCAGTACGACGGCGCGTTTTCATTCAAGTTCTCGCCGCGGCCGAATACGCCCGCGATGCACATGGAGGATTCCATTCCCGAGGAAGAGAAGGGAAGACGCTTGGCCGTCTTGCAGGAAAAGCAGCGCGCCATTCAGACGCGACGCAATGAAGCACTAGTCGGACAAACGTTCGAGGTCCTCGTCGATGGCCATTCTTCGCGCTCCGACGCTTCAGGACAATGGGCGGGTCGCACATCCTGCAATCGCGTTGTGAATTTTGCGGCATCGGCTCGCCTCGGGACAAGCGCGAGTTCAGATGGCGCGGGCACGAGTCTTCTGGGACAATATGTACAGGTAAGGGTTACGCGGGCCGGACCGAACAGCCTTGTCGGTGAAAGCGTTTCTTAGAGTTTGGAAACAGATCCTTCGCTTCGCTCAGGATGACAGAACAGCAGGAGGCCACGATGGAAGTGGAGATGAAAATCGGCAAGCTGATGATGGATCCCGTCACCAACATGCCCATCGTCGTTCTCAAAGACGCTCACGGCAGCGCCATCCTTCCCATATGGGTGGGCATCTACGAAGCCAACGCCATCGCTCTGGAAATCGAAAAAGTGCAGACGCCGCGGCCCATGACTCACGATCTGCTGAAAAACCTTTTGCTGGGCCTGGAATGTCGTGTGCAGCGCGTGGTGGTCAACGAACTCAAGGACGACACCTTCTACGCGCTTATCTGGATCGAGCGCGACGGCCAAATGATGTCCGTGGACTCGCGTCCCTCGGACGCCCTGGCCCTGGCCCTGCGCGTCGATTGCCCCATCTTCGTGGACGAAGAAGTTCTCAAAAGCTCCAAAGTCACTAACGCCATCTCCGATAAATCCTCCAATGAAGAACTCCGCAAGTGGCTGGAAGGCCTGAACGACGAAGACCTCGGCCGCTACAAGATGTGAAAATCGCCTTCGTCCTGCGAGCACCGCTCCGGCAAGCTCTCCGCAACTCATTCATTCTGTTCGCCGCCTGAGCGCTTTATTCCCTGTCGCGCTTTGTCGCTGGCGTGTCGCCCCATGTCGCTTGCGCCCGTTCGTGCTGACCCGTACCCTCGCGTCAGTCCCGAACGATCGGGACACACTGGGAGGCGATCATGAAAATCAACGCATCGCGGATCCGAAAGCGAGTCGCAGCGGGGATGTTGATCCTGGTCGTGCAGCTCTCTTTGCAGGCAGCCGGCGCGGAGGCACAACCGCACGCGCGGTCGTGGAAAGTAATAGACTCCGGCCAGCGCCTCACCATTGCCGGCGGCCAGCTCGTCTCTACGTCGCCGGACACCGATCCGGAATACATCCCGCTGTCCGCTATCCGCTTTCTGGAGAAAGAGACGCTGGTTCGCAAACCGGCAAGAAAAGCGATAAGAGAGCTCAGCGGGCAGTATGAAGTCAATTGGGATGACTTTAATGCTCTGGTCGCACAAGACCCGCGAGTGGCGATGTTTGCTCCAGTGTTGCCGGCGTTGCAGCCGCTCATGGTCTTGTCCGTACAGTCGCCGCTCGCGCCGTTCCGCAACGTGCAGGTCAACCATCATTTCGTGCACGT
>DASYRO010000070.1:0-5589 GCA_036004385.1 Candidatus Acidiferrales bacterium | reverse complement strand
CTGGACCATGGCTTCACGTATCAGGGCCACCCGCCGTCGCTGGCCGCGGGACTTGCCGTGCAGCGCTACATCGAAAAACACAATCTCGTGGAGCAGGCGCGACGCCGCGGCGAGTATCTCGCAGGGAAACTCGCGAGTCTGAGCGCGCTGCCGTGCGTGGGCGATGTCCGCGGAAAGGGGCTGCTGCAAACGGTCGAGTTCGTCGCCGACATTAACAGCAGAACTCCCTTCGCCAAGGAATTCAATTTCGGTTTTCGCTTTTTCGAAAACATGCAGGCGCGCGGCGTGATGGTCTATCCGATGCGCGGCACGGTAGAAGGCGGCGGCGATCACGTGCTCATCGCTCCGCCATTCGTGATTGAGGAAGCGCAGATTGATTTCCTGGTCGCGCAGATGGCCGGGGCGCTCGAAGAAGTGCATCGTGCGGCGCGCGCCGCCGGAGCCGGCGGAATTTAGACTCCTTTGAGGTAGGCTTCGCGGCCTTGTTTCCAGTCTTCGCGCGGCGGGGAAAAGAAATCCAGCACCACGCAGTTTTCCAGAAACCACACTTCGTGCTCGAGCCATGTGGGAATGACGAGCACTTCGCCTGCGCGCAATTCGAAATCGCGCCCGGCGGCATTGATGCGCATGGAGCCTTCCAGAACGTAGGTTTGTTGTTCGCCCTCGTGCTTATGCGGAGGGATGTGCACTCCCTTCGCAAAATGAAAACGCGCCAAAGTGCTTTTGTCACCCCAGATCACCTGGCGCTCCACTCCCTCACTGATTTTTTCTTTGGGGATTTCTTCCCAGCGAATTGGACCCATAAGTTCACCTCGAACCTGGCGGACGCACGGCAAACCGCTCACGCGCTTCAGTGCTACAGTATACCCACGCTGCGCATGGCTGAGGAGGGCCGGGTCAACACTATGGAACGTGAAATATCCTGGCGAAGATTTTTGCGCGCGGTGGTCCTGCTGGCACTGGTGCTGGCGATTTGCCTCCCGGTTGCTCCGCTCGCGCAGCAGTCGTCGCCGGCACCGAAATTTGCGCGAGGACGCTACGGCATGGTGGCCGCGAGCACTCCTTACGCGGCGGATGCCGCCATCCGCTTGCTGGAAAGTGGCGGTAACGCAGTGGACGCTGCCGCAGCCGCGGCCTTTGCGCTGATGGTCACTGACCCGCCGATGACCAGTCTCGGCGGGCGCACGCAGATGATTTTCGTGCGCGCGGACGGCACCGCCACTGGCATCGACGGTGCCACGGAGTCGCCTGCCGGCGTTCCACCGCTCGCTGGAGAGAAAGAGGATCGCGAGGGCTACAGCGTGACGCCCGTGCCGGGCAATCCGGCGGCACTGGCGCAGGCCGTAGAAAAGTTCGGTCGGAAGAAGCTGGCGGAAGTGCTGGCTCCTGCCATCGGGCTGGCAGAAAACGGCTACGCAGTGACTCCGGCGGTGGGCACGATATGGTTGGGTTATCGCGAGCGCTTCGCACGCAGCGCCGGTATGACGCTGAATTATCTGAAGCCCGACGGCTCCGCCTTTGGTCCGGGCGAGATGTATCGCAATCCGCGGCTCGCGCAAGTGCTTCGGCAAATTGCCGCGGGTGGGCCTCGCGCGTTTTACCGCGGCGCGATTGCCAAACAAATCGTTCGCGACATCACGGCCCATGGCGGCTACATTCGCGAGAAGGATTTGTCCGCCTATCGCGCGCTGCCGGCCGCCATCAATCGCACAAACTACCGAGGCTACGAAATTGTGGCCGTTGGACGGCGCGCGTGGGGCGGAACGCTCGTTGAAATGCTGAATATTCTGGACCAGTTTTCGTTCGACAAAGGCGAACCCACCGCGGAAGAAACGGAAATCGTAGCGCGGACGATTGCTCGAGCCATTGCCGACCGCCTGGAAGCCATGCGTTCGGCGCAGGGCGCTACGCCCGCGGTTTCTGCGGAGATGATTTCGACTCGGGAATTCGCCCGGCAACGCGCCGAGCAAATCCGGAGTTTGCTCGGCAAGACTGCGCCCTCTCTGGCTGCGCCGGAGCGACAACCGGAACCTCACGACACCACGCATCTTGCCGTTATGGACGCCGAAGGCAACGCCGTTTCGTTGACCACGTCCATCGGCCCGCGCTTCGGGGCGCGTGTGGCCACGGCGGAACTGGGTTTCATCTATGCATACAGCTATCGCATGCACGATATCGCCCGGCCCAAGTTGCGCGACGAAACGGAAATGACACCGACTGTTGTACTTCGGAACGGCAAGCCGGTTTTGGCCATCGGCGCTGCCGGCAGCGAACGCATTCCCGGCGCAATCTTGCAAGTCATCAGCAATCTGGTTGACCGCGGCATGGATCTGGAACATGCGGTCGCTGCTCCGCGCATCTTTTGCCAAGGGAACAAGCTGCAACTCGACGACCGGCTTCCACCTTCGCTGTCGCAACCTCTCGGCAAGCGCGGCTTCCAGATAGAGGTCCTCACACACACGCCCGCTCATCACTTGGGAATCGTTCACGCCGTGCAGTTTGACCGCGGCGCCGGCGATTTCTTTGGCGCGGCCGATCCGGTTTACGACGGCAAAGCGGCCGGGCCCGTCGCGCCGCCTAAGAAAAAATAAGCTCCTCAGCCTGCTCCCAAAACGCCATGTCGTGCGTGAATGATGCGAGCCAGCCCCGTTTCAGGTACGACACACGCTCGACGCAGCGCCATAGACGTCTTGCAATCTGACCAATAAACTCTCATGCACGCTGAACCCATTCAGCGGAGACTCGTGTGTCCGCGAAGATGCGCCAATTCGTCACGCTGCTGTTGACCGCGCTGCTGGTGTCACCGGTCTCGGGCGCGGCGCAAAAACCTTTGGGTGTCGTCCTGCAAGCACAGAATGCCACGCTGCGCGCGAGCGACGGCATTGCGGGAAGCACGGTCTTCCAGGGAGATACTCTTTCCACGGCGCATAGTGGTAAGGCGCTGGTGCGCATGGGCACGGCGCAAATTGAAGTCATGCCCGACAGTGTTGTGAGCTTTGAAGAGCTGGATTCCATCGCAGGGGCGACGCTCTTACAAGGCACCGTTGGATTCTCCTCGCCGGAAAACGGAAGCGTGGCCGTGCGCGCCGCGGGCATCGTAATCCGTCCGCAAGCAAAGCGGCTCACGCACGGGCAAGTGACGCTCTCCGGACCGCTGGAATTGCTGGTCACCAGCTATCGCGGTCCGCTGGAGCTGACTCTGGAGAACGAATCACTCGTGGTGCCCGAAGGCACGACCTATCGCGTGGTGCAAGGCGATTCGCGCGGACCGGGACCCGTCGGCGCGGGCGCAGAAGCGGCGCGACTCGCGCCGTTCAAGGCGTTTCTGATTGCTGCAGCGGTCGTCGTGATTCCGCTGGTGACGATTATCACGATAAACTTGCTGGCCAGCCCTTCTTCGGTTTTCTAATCGAATTTCAGCTCTGCAAGCAAACGAAGCCCGGCCCGCAAACGCGGACCGGGCCTCTTGGCTTGGATTGTTTCAGACCGGTGAGACGTTTTCCGCCTGGTACCCTTTCGGGCCCTGCTTGACTTCGAACTCCACGGCCTGCCCTTCGTTGAGCGTCTTGTACCCTTCCATCACAATCGCGGAGAAGTGTACGAAGACGTCTTCGCCCGACTGGCGTTGGATGAACCCATAGCCCTTCGATGCGTTAAACCACTTCACAACCCCTTGTTCTTTGCTCAACTTCTTCACTCCTGCTGCAGCAGAATTGCACTGCGGGAATTGTAACGCCAGCCGGACGCACGGGAAACATCGCCAAGGCGAGCCCGGTACAGCCGCGGAATTACAAAGCACATCAGCGCGAGCGTATTCTTGCAAAAATTATTTGGCGTGTCCAGAGTTTCGCCACGGACAAGGGACGCATTGCCGGCCGGATATTGAACAGGCGGCTAACGTGCCGTCCGCCTAGGCGCGGAAGCTGCCCAGCGCCTTGCTTTCGTCGTTGTGCACGTCGAACACGGTGTACAGCTTGGTGATTTGCAGCAGGTCGTGCACTTTCTTGGTGAGATTCAGCAGCTTCAATTCGCCGCCATGGTTCCGCACCGTGGTGAACCCGCTCACCAGCTCGCCGATCCCCGAGCTATCGATGTAGGTGACGTCGCCGAGGTTCAGCACGATTTTGAGCTGCCCCTTGCTCATCATGTCGCGGACCATTTCGCGCAGCATGGCGCTGCCTTCACCCAGCGTGATGCGTCCGCTCACATCCACCACAGTTACGCCGCTGATTTCCCTCGATGTTGCCTTGAAGGTCACGGTAGTTCTCCTTTTTCCCTTCCCCCGGGGACTAGCCCGCCGCGGAGCGCCGCTTGACCATCACCACTTCGGCGCCGCCCGTCCGCCCCCGGAGCACATCAAACTCATCCATGAAGGCGCGCATCAGCAGTATGCCGCGCCCCGAACTCTTTAGCAAATTTTCCGCGACCAGCGGATCCGGCACGTCTTCCAGCTTGAAGCCTTCGCCCTCGTCGAGGATGCGCATCACCAGCTTTTCCGAGTTCAGCTCCAGCGTCAAAAAAACCTTTTTCTCGCGGCTCTGATGATTCCCGTAAGTGACCGCGTTGATCACCGCCTCGCGCATGGACATCCCGATGCGGTGACGGTCTTCTTCGTCAAAGCCGGCGGACTCCGCGATGCGCACGGTAATATCTTCGGCGAGGTCCACGCTGTCGATAATCGATTCCAGCGTGACTTCCATCCGCTTGGTGTGGTTGCTCATCCGCTTTGGGCAGCCGCCTCAGGGAAAAACGCTCGATATGGGTAACACGACGGCCGCTCTCAAGTCAACGGAATCAGTGAACCGTAGCGCCGGCGTCTTGCCGGCTCTTTTTGTAGGGGCGCAATATATTGCGCCCGCTTCCCCATGACCACGTGCTCTCACCTTTCGCCTACAGCCCAGCAATAAATTCCTTCCACGGCGTGGCCGGCATCGTCTCCGTCGTCGAATGCCCGTACGCGCGGATGATCAGCGCGGCGTGCTCCACCTGCTTGGGATCGTCTGCTTCGACCACGTCCACCACGTCGAACCGCCCCAGCAACGCGTAGCTGTCCTTCCAGGTCACGCCTTTGCATTCGGTCTTGATGCGGCTGGACACTTCGTCCGCCAGCTTCTTCAAGTCTTTCGGATTGCGAAACGCATCCGGGGACAACCGGCTGAGAATCACATAGGTCGCCATGCTGCACCTCCTCTGTCTCGATTTGGCCCGGCCGGGTCAGTTTGAGGGAATGTCCTCACAATCATACAAGTTGTCCCCGCCGTAGGACAGGCTTTAGCTTGTCCAGAGCGAAGCGAAGGGCCCGTGCGAGGAGACTCAGGTTAATCCTGTAGGGCATTATGTTTGGAATCCTACCGTATCTACCCTATTTCACTCCGCATCCCGATTCAGTACGTTCAGAACGTGACTGACCAGGCCAAAATCCACGATTTGCAGGACGAATATGGCGACCTGGTGGCGCGGTATCAGGAATTGTTGTACGAACTCCAGGAGATTTCTGTACAGGTTCAGGAAATCGAGCGCGAGATGAGTGTGGCTCAAGACGACCTGCCTGGCCAGTTAGTGCCGCAACCTCCTGACAGCGCTCCATCT
>DASYRO010000069.1:0-7554 GCA_036004385.1 Candidatus Acidiferrales bacterium | reverse complement strand
CGTCGGGCTGGATGAATTCGATGGCGGAGGTGAGATCGCCCTGCCCGGCCACTTCCAGCTTCTTCACTTCGATCGAGCCGCGATGCTCTTCCTCCCACGGGCTGCGTCCGCCTTGGCGGTGCAGCTCACGGTAAAAAGTGGATTCCGGATGGAACGCGTTCAGGTACAGATGAAACGGAAAGGCGTCCAATGGCCGCCCGGTCAGGTTGCGGTAGGTGAGCGTTTCCGTGGCGTCAATCGTTTTCTTCTGCGCATCGAGCCGCGCGGTAATCCGGTACGCGACGACGCGCTCAGAAAGCGTGGAGCGCGGCGCAGCGGCTTGTGCGGCCTGAGTTGCGCGCGGCCGCGGTGGCGCAGCAACGCCCGCGGGCATTAGCAGAGCCGCACACAACGCGGCGCACAACAAGCGTCTTTCCATCGCAGGGCCATTCGAGAAAACGCGGGCGAAAGCGCGCGGAGCATACCGCAGCGTCTCGGCGAAGGCAAGATTCTTGCCTCCGCGGTAGCGCATTGACATTCAGGTTACACTGCTCGGTTGTGCGGCAGGCTTTCGAGCCTGCCCGGCAAGTTGTAGCGCCCGCCTTCAGGCGGGCATCGTAATGACGAAATGGCAGGCATGACGCGGCGCGAACAAAAATTCTTGCTCACGCTGATCGCTGCGGCGGTGGCCGTTGCCGTGTGGAAATTCGCGCCGCTGCGGCGGCCGTCGCTGCCGCAAGGCATCGGCGGCTGCGATGATTCGCTGTGGAGCTACGTGTACCACCGCCAGCGGCTGGAAATCATCGAGCCGTGCAAAACGGTGGAAGGCGTCATCGACAAAGTGCTGCGCGAAGCCGATGGCGACCTGCACATCCGCCTGGATGTAGAAGATAAATCCCTGCTCAACGAAAAGAATTTCTCCGCCCAGCACGGCATGCTGGTGCTCGAACCGATTTGTCAGAAAGTCCCCACGCAATCCGACGCCATTGAACCTTGCCGGAGCTTTGCGGGAAAAATATTCGACGTTCACGCGGGCATGCGCGTGCGCGTCACCGGCCCGTACGTGCTCGACCGCGAGCATGGATGGCGAGAGATCCATCCCGTCACGTCGCTCGAGCCGCTGCCCTAATTTCGTTCGCTTGCCAAAAAGTCTCGCTGGTTGTCATCCCGAGTCCCGATGCCTTTGATCGGGACGAGGGATCTGCTTTTAATGCGAGGAAGGAGAGAGCAAATTCGGGGTGCAGAATAGTGTCACGCTTCCAGAATAGTTTTCAGCTTGCCCAACGCCCCGCCCCAGTACGATTTCCATTTCTCGACATCTTTCGCCGTGCCCAATTTGGTGACGTCCACTGTGACCAGGCTTTTCTTTGCGCCCTTCGGATAGAACATCGCTTCGACGTTTGTTTTGCCGTCGCCCCAGGTGATGCGCATGGATTTGTTGACCTGTGCCTTGCGCACGGTGAAGTCGGGGTCTTGCAGCCAACGCCGGCGCGCACGAAAGTCCTGCCACGCATCGAAGACTTTTCCGATCGGGACGGCAAGTGTGATACTGCGCCCTGCATGGAAGCCGGAAGCGGTTTCGTGCACGGCGCGCAGGCCGCGCGCACGCTCGTATTCCACGGTGACCATCTGCCGCCACCAAATTCGGCACTTATGCCTGGCCGAAAGCACTTTCACGATTTCCGAATGCGACAATTTTTGCGCGCCGGCTTTATCGAGGATGGCGAACCACTGCGCCCAGTTCTTGCCCGTAGCTTTCTGGACAGCGTCGTCGCTGATGCTTGCGGATTTTTTCGCGGCGGCTTTGGGCATGGCAGGAACCTCGCTGAAGAATCGAAATGAGAAGCGGCAGTATACCCCAACGCAACGCCCGGAGCGAGTTAGGTGTCTTGCTCGTAGGCGGTTTTCAGCCAGCGCTTCACTTCGGCGTCGATGTCTTTGAGCGATGAAATTTCAATGCGATGCGTGATGCGGTCGCCCTTGGCCGCGCCGCCCGTATCAATCAAGCGCTTCGGCGGCTTCACCCCGCGCAGGCACAGGCCGAAATCAATGCGCGTGCGAGTGGTGGGCTTAATCTGTGCAAACACGTGCTTGCGGTAGAGCGGCACAATCGTCTTGCAGGGGCACGCTTTCACGTCTGTGCCGGTGCTCAGGCCGAGGCTCAGCAGCGCATCGTAAATCGGCCGCAGGCCTGCTTTGCCTCCCGCAAACATTTCTTCGACATATTTCTCTGCCGCGCGCAAATATTTTTCAGGAGTGTCTTCCTCCGAGCCTTTGCCTGAAGCGCGCTCCGCAATCCACCACGCCGCGTTGGTGCCGAACTTGTGTTCTTTTTTGAGCCACTCGCGGCGAGCCTCTTCGCCAGCGGGGCCGGATTTTTTCACCAGCGCGATCCACTCCTCGAGCGTGTGCCCGGTTTTTTCTTTTAGCCCAGCAATCCAGTCCTGGACCATCTGCACGCCCGGATGAACGCCATAGATTGATTTCCTCGTGCTGGCTTGTGAGCTGCTGGCCATGATGGTGTCTCCTGCGGAAAAACAATCCTACAACGCGCAGAGGGGCGGAAATCAAGAAGAATGCAACCGCCACGGCAGCGAACACATCTGATTCCGGGAACGTCGGCCCTGTCAGAGGCGCTACGGGAAACAATCAATCCTATTTCCGCGTAACACTCATGGAGCCGCCGTGAAGAGAACCGCGAAACTCCCGCTGGCAATCGCGCTGTTTCTTTCGTGCGGCACTTCCCTGTCCGCGCAATCCGCGGAAAACATCATCGAGCGGCACATCAAGTCTCTGGGCGGCAAAAAAGCGCTCAAAGCCGTCACCAGCGTGCGCATCGCCGGCAGCGTGACTCGCAATGCCGCGGCCGGCGAGCCGGGAGAATTTCTATGGCAGACGCGAACGCCCGGCTCGCTCTACATGGAAACGCGCTTCGGCGAACAGCACCGCATCGAGGCCTACAACGGCAAGTCCGGCTGGACCGAAGACAGCACCGGCGGATTGCGTACACTCACCGGCCGTGAACAGGCGCGGGCGCGCGCCACCGCGCTCTATCGCAACGACCATTTTCGCACCTACAAACAGGAAAAAACAAAAGTGCGGCTCGTGGGCCGCGAAACCATCGCCGGACACGCCGCCTTTGCCTTGGAACTGACCACGCGCAGCGGACTGCAGCGCAAATTGTTCTTCGACGCGCAAAACTACCTTCTGCTGAAAGACGAAGAAGAGCGCGAAGGCGGGCGCGAGGAATTTTTCTTCGGCGACTATCGCGCCGTGGACGGCGTGCTCGAGCCGTTCCGCATCACCTTGCGCCGCGGCGGAGAAACACTGGACGTCACCGTGCGCGAGGTGGCCCACAATCGCGGCGTGTCCTCCGCCGTCTTCGATTTTCCCAACCGCTCCGCGCGGCCCTTGCCCGACCTTCCCGCGATGCTCTCTGCGCTGGTGAAAAACCAGAAAAAGATTGACGACATCCGCGAGGACTACACATTCACTTCCAAAGAAACGGAGATTGAAATCGACGGCAAGGGCAACATCAAGCCGAAATCCGACGAAACCTACGAGGTCTTTTTCGTGCACGGACGGCAAGTCAAAAAGCTCGTGCAGAAGGAAGGCAAGCCGCTGAGCGAGGCCGAGCAGCGCAAGGAGGAGGAACGCGTCGTCAAGCGCATCCGCGAAATCGAACAGCGGAAAAAAGAGCACGACGCCAGCGCGGCGAAAAAAGCCGCCGATCAGAAGCAGCGCGGCAACGCCGGCGCGGAGAAAGACGACGACGGTTTCGGCATTTCCGATTTTCTGCGCGTCTGCCAGCTGGTGAATCCGCGGCGCGAGCGCTTCAGTGGCCGCGAAGTCATCGTCTTCGAATTCGAGCCGCGGCCGGGCTACAAGGCGCGCAACCGCGCGGAGTCCATCGCGCAAAAACTGGTCGGCGTGATGTGGGTGGACGAGGACGCGCAGGAGGTGGTGCGGCTGGAGGCGCGGACGACGGATTCCATCCGCGTCGGCGGCGGGCTGGTGGCCTCGCTCGGCAAAGGCGCGGAATTCGTCTTCGAGCAGGACCGCATCAACAACGAAATCTGGCTGCCGCGTTACGCCGAAGTGAATCTATCAGCGCGCTTGCTGCTGGTGGCGGGTATCAAAGTCCACCGCACCGAACGCTTCAGCGATTACAAAAAATTCCGCATCGAAACCAGGCAGGAATTTAAACCGCCGGCCGACGCAAAGCCGCCTGAGAATCCGCATTGACCTGCCTTGCGACGCCCGCACGATTACTGCGCGCTCGTCCAGGTGCTGGATCCCGCCATCTTGACCGCCACCTCCGTGAAGAAAATCCTCGTCTGTTTACCCTTGTAGTTGCCCCGGTGGTCCAGTGAGATCAGAAGCGGGCCGGCCTTCTTGTAATCCGCCCACGAAGTCATAAGGGTGGGACTGGCGCTGCCGCCACGGTGGAAGATCCATTCTCGAATGCGATTGTCAGCCCCGACGAAAAGCTCATAGCTGTCGCCCGGCGTATAACCGCCACTTGCGGGGTACGTCACCACGACTCGGCGCGCGGAGCCCTTGCCCATCGGCAATTTATGCAGGCCCTTGTCTTCCACTTTAGCGCTGGCGTCCCACGAAAGTTGCAGGGGAAACAGCAGCCAGTATTTGTCGTTGATGAAGGCCGGATCGATTTGCTCCTTCACGATGGCGGGTTGCGTGTTGATCTGCGAACGAAAATAACTAACCTTCACGGGCTTGCCGGCCTTGTCCGGCCCGTCATAAGAGACCCGGTCGGTCTTGGGCTCCCAGATCCACGACCGGGAAACCTTGATTGCGCCGTCGGCGTTGAAGGTGAAGCGAATCTGGTCCAGCTGGTGGAAGGAATCGATTCCGTAGGCCTTGGAAATCTGCTCGCAGATGGGCGGGTGTTCCTGCGCTTGGGAAACGGTGGCCGTCAGCAGAAACCCGAGAACCAAGAAGCGGAACAAACGTGCGCGGCTGCGATGTGTCATGACGTCCTCTCTTTGGGCTGAACAACGGATACAGTATCAGATGACGGGACTTGCTCCCGGATACTCAAAAATCGGACCACGATGCCTGGAACTTCCCCTACTTTCCTCCAGCCGACCGAAAACCTCCGCTGTAGAACTCGAATGCCGACCTTCACGAGGCTTCGGGAGGCCGTCGCGACACTCCTGCTACAATGGTCCGCCTATGGCCACTCTGACATTCTTGGGCGCGGCGGGATGCGTCACCGGCTCGAAGCATCTCATCGAGGCCGGCGGCAAAAAACTGCTGCTGGACTGCGGGCTCTTCCAGGGCGGCAAGGAACTCCGCCTGCGCAATTGGGAGCCGCTGCCGGTGAATCCCGCGACGATTGATTGGGTTGTCCTCTCCCACGCGCACATTGATCATACGGGCTACCTGCCGCGGCTGCTGCGCGACGGTTTTCGCGGCACGATTTACGCGAATGCTCCCACGCGCGACCTTTGCACCATCCTGCTGCCGGATTCAGCGCACCTTCAGGAAGAAGATGCCGAGCACGCCGCGCGCAAAGGCTTTTCCAAACACGAAAAACCGCAGCCGCTGTACACCGTCGAAGAAACACAGATGGTGCTGGGCCGCATCCAGGTGATCCCCAGCGGCGAGCCATTCGGCATCAGCCCGCAATTCAGCGTGCGCCTGCTGGAAGTCGGGCACATTCTCGGCTCGACGATGATCGAGCTGACCATCACGGAAAACGGCAAGCCCACCGTGGTACTTTTTTCCGGCGACGTGGGGCGCTACGACCAGCCCATCCTGCTCGACCCGCAGGCGCCGCCGCGTTGCGATGTGCTGCTGTGCGAATCCACCTACGGCGACCGTGAGCACCCCGCGGATGCACCGCTCGACGCGCTCGCCGACGTCGTCACGCGCGTCGCCAAACGCGGTGGAGCGATCGTGATGCCGGCATTCGCGCTGGGCCGCACGCAGCTCCTGATGTATTACCTGCGCCAGCTTGAAGATTGGGACCGCATTCCCACCCTGCCCGTGTATGTGGATAGCCCCATGGCGGTGAGCGTCACGGATCTTTATCAGCGCTACAAGAAAGAATTTGACGTGGAATTTCAGCGCGTGGCGCAGGCCGGCGACCCGCTGAACAGTCACGTATTTCACCTCACGCGCAGCGTGCTGGAGTCCAAACAGATCAATAACGTCAACACGCCGTGCATCATCGTCTCGTCGAGCGGCATGGCCACCGGCGGACGCGTGCTGCATCACCTGGCGCGGCGACTGCCGGATTCGCGCAACGCCGTGCTTCTGGCTGGATTTCAGGCCGAAGGCACGCGCGGGCGCCAGCTCGCCGAAGGCGCCAAGACGCTGCGCATTCACGGCGAAGACGTGCCCGTCAGAGCCGAGATTGTTCAGCTCCACCAATTTTCCGGACACGCCGACCGCGGCGAGTTGCTGCGCTGGATGAGCGGCTTGCCGGCCCCACCCCGGCAAACGTATCTGGTCCACGGCGAACCGCGAGCCGCCAACGCGCTGCAAGCGGCCATCCGCGAAAAATTCCAATGGCGCGTGGACGTGGCCGCGTACGAACAAAGCGTCGCGCTCACCCCGCCGGCTTAGTGCCTTCGCGTCGGCGAAGTAGCAGCCTCTAACCGTAATAATCCGCAAGCAAACAACGCAGGCTCACTCATTTTTCTCTTGACACGTTTGTTTCTATAAGCTATTCTTTGTATGTTACATTAGACTATAAGATTATCAATTCGGGCAAAATCGAGCTTTCCAGCTCGATAGGGCGCAACCGTGCAGCGGTTAACGTTTCTGGGATGAATGGTTTTCGCGCTCTTTTGCTCTTGCGCAACGCTCTGAGAGTAGTTAACTCTTTTTCTTTCAGTACTATGCGCACTCTTTTGCAAAAACGGGGGGGGGTAAAAACTGACTGACGGAGCAAGCACAGGCGGTCCCCAAAGGACACCGATGACTCAAACCCTTTCCACACATTTTGCACTTACGGAATTCACCCGCTCGGGTGCAGCGCGGAACGCCAGCATCGTGAATCAGCCGTCGCCAGAGGTGATTGCCCTGGCTCGCGAATTCTGCGCGGAACTTCTTGAGCCCATCCGCGAGCGCTTCGGAAGAATCATCATTACCAGCGGCTACCGCTGCCCGGCCCTGAACGCGTTGATGCACGGCGTTCCGGAGAGCGATCACCAGTGGACGGAGGAACGCATCGCCGCGGATTTTTTCACTCCCGGTGCCGATCTGCAGTCGGTGTTCGACTGGATCCGGCTGGAAAGCAGCCTGCCATTCGACCAGGTGATTCGCGAGCACGCCTCCGGACGCGGCGGCGACTGCATACACATTTCTTTCCGCCGGCAGCCGCGGCGCATCGCCCTAGTCGGCGCGACTCACAATCAAGGCGGGTACCAACGCGTGGAAGTGTCGCCAGTGGCAGAGGCGAGGGGCTAGGAATGGGGCTTGCGCCGTGCCACTCGGCGAGTGTAGTGCTATACTCGAACTACAAGCCCGAGCGAACGCGGAGGTGTTCATGATCAGGCGAGTGGCCTTCTCTGTCCTCGTGGCGTTTCTGTTCCTGTTGGCCCC
>DASYRO010000068.1:0-2147 GCA_036004385.1 Candidatus Acidiferrales bacterium | reverse complement strand
CTCGAATCCCGCGACCTACACCGGCGTGTTCACACCCATCCGCGAACTCTTCGCCATGCTGCCGGAGTCGCGCGAACGCGGCTACCGCCCGGGCCGCTTCAGCTTCAACGTGAAGGGCGGGCGCTGCGAAGCCTGCCAGGGCGACGGCCTGCGCCGCATCGAAATGAATTTTTTGCCGGACGTGTACGTCACCTGCGAAATCTGCCGCGGACGCCGCTACAACGCGGAAACGCTCAGCGTGCGCCTGAAGGGTCGCAGCGTCGCCGACTTGCTGGAGATGCAAGTCGAAGACGCGCTGGCGCTGTTGGAAAATATTCCGCAGGTCAAACAGAAATTGCAGACTCTGGTGGACGTCGGCCTTGGCTACCTCACGCTCGGCCAGTCGGCGACCACTCTTTCCGGAGGCGAAGCGCAACGCATCAAGCTGGCGCGCGAACTTTCGCGCCGCCAGACCGGCCGCACGCTGTACATCCTCGACGAGCCCACTACGGGCTTGCACTTCGACGACGTGAAAAAACTTCTCGACGTGCTGCACCGCCTGGTCAACCTTGGCAATACCGTCATCATCATCGAGCACCACCTCGACGTGATGAAGCAAGCCGACTGGATTATCGACCTCGGCCCCGAAGGCGGCGACGCCGGCGGCCGCATCGTCGCGCAAGGCACTCCCGAACAAGTCGCGAAAAATAAGAAGAGTTATACGGGGCAAATTCTGGCGCGTGTTTTAAACGGCGCAAGCGCAAATGGCAACGGCGCCGCCAAGTAACCTCGCGCGCTGCTGAATGAGTTCAGGCAACCAACAATACTTTGGGATTCTTTTTGGCGATGTAAAGAAGTTTGAGCGCCGCGCTCCGCGGTCGGCGTTCGCCCTGCTCCCAACTCTGCACCGCCTTTGGACTCACATTCAGCAATACCGCAAACCTTGTCTGGCTTACCTTAAGCGATTTGCGAATTGCGCGCACCTCCCGAGGAGTGATTGTTTTCGGGATATCCGGCAAGAACGTCACCCGCACGTGCGGATTTTCCCCTCGTTCGTACGCCAGCGCGGACTCGAGAGACTCTTTAAGTTGCTGAAAGATGCGGACTTTTCTACGCTTTGGCATCGGGTCTTTCCTCCTTTATTAGCGCGACCATTCTCCTTACTGCCTCACGCTCCGGCGGCGTCAGGTCCTCTTGCTCGTCGAGTAAAAGCAGCAAATGGATGTGTCCTCGATGTTCCAGATAGAGGTAGAAATAACGAAATCCTCCACGCTTTCCTTTGCCCCGTCCGGGGTTCCCTACGCGCGACTTCCGCACGCCGGAAAGCCCCGGCACCAGTCGGCCGCGCAGGGGCGAACCCATCAGATCGTTTTGTATCGCCATCAGAACTTCGAATGCGTCGGCGCCGCCGAGCTTCTCAATGCGGCGCGTAAACACCGGATGCTCGATGAATACCACACTGAGGTATATACCACAATGTGGTAGACATCGTCAATCGGGGCCAAAGACCGATCGCCCTGCGCATGCGCTGGCCTGCTGCGCCATTTGAGCATAGAATTCGCGCTGATCCGGAGGCCAACATGGCGAAACGTTCTATTCCGATTTCCCGGCGAGAGTTTGTGCGTAGCGCGGCGGCTGCGGCGGCAATCGGATTACCCGGCATGCGCGCGCTCGTAGCATATCCCGCGCCGGCGGAGCCGGAGATGGTCCTTTTCAACGGGAACATTTTCACGGTGGACGCCAAGATTCCCCGCGCACAAGCCGTGGCCATCAGCGAAGGAAAATTCCTTGCCGTCGGCACGAACGCCGACGTGCTGCATCTGGCCACTGCCCGCACCAAGAAAATTAATCTCGCCGGCAAGACCGTCGTGCCCGGCTTCATTGACGCGCATTCGCACCCCGCCAGCGCCGGCCTTTCGCACCTGAAGCAGATTGATTGCGACCTGCGCTCGATCGCCGCGATTCAAGCGGCCATCCGCGAGCGCGCCGCGCAGACGCCCGCCGGCCAGTGGATTCTCGGCTTCAAGTACGACGACACGAAGACCGCCGAGGCGCGCTTCCTCACCCGCGACGATCTCGACGCGGCCGCGCCGAATCATCCTGTGCACATCGAGCATCGCGGCGGCCACACGTCTTACGTCAACTCGCTCGCTTATAAGCTCGCGGGC
>DASYRO010000067.1:0-7875 GCA_036004385.1 Candidatus Acidiferrales bacterium | reverse complement strand
GCCAGCCGCTCACGCTGATCATGCCGGAACGCTTCCACCACCCCCACCAGAAGGCCTTCCAGCGATACGTCAAAACGGGCGAAGGGCGGCTCATCGGCAAAACCGTAGAGATGATGGGCCGCAGAAAGGACGGCGCGGAATTCGACGTCGAGCTTTCCCTGGCGGCGTGGCGCTCCGGCGGCCGGAAGTATTTCGTGGGCATGCTCCGGGACATCACCGCGCGCAAGCAGGCCGAGAGGAAGTTCCGCGGCTTGCTGGAATCGGCGCCCGACGCCAGCGTCATTGTCGGCGCCGATGGCAAAATCGCGCTCATCAATTCGCAGACAGAAGCGCTGTTCGGTTACCAGCGCAAGGAATTACTTGGCCAGCCGGTGGAAACGCTCATTCCCGAGCGCTTTCATGGCCTTCATTTGGTGCACCGGGCCGCGTACTTTTCTTCGCCGCGCAGCCGGCCCATGGGCGCCGGCCTCGAACTCTTCGGGCGGCGCAAGGACGGCAGCGAATTCCCCGTGGAAATCAGCCTCAGCCCGTTGGAAACGCCGGAAGGCCTGCTGATTTCCGCGGCCATCCGCGACGTCACCGAGCGCAAGAAAGCCAACGACGCCCTCAGCGAGCTTTCCCAGCGCCTGCTCCAGGTTCGCGACGACGAGCGCCGCCGCATCGCTCGCGATTTGCACGACTCCACCGGCCAAAAACTCGCCGCGCTGAAGATGCAGTTGGACAGCATTCGTCTCCAGCCGCACCTCGCTCCGCAATTCGCCAAAGTCATCGACGAGTGTTCCGATATCGCCGCCAACCTCACCGTCGAACTTCGCACCATGTCCTATCTGCTGCACCCGCCGTTCCTCGACGAGATGGGCTTGACGCACGCCGTGCGCTGGTTCGTCAGTGGGCTGAAGGAACGCAGCAATTTCGAGGTGGACCTGGACCTGTCGGAAGAATTTCCGCGGCTGTCGCAAGACATGGAGATCGGGCTCTTTCGCGTCGTGCAGGAGAGTCTCACCAACGTGCTGGTGCACTCCGGCACGAAACACGCCAGCGTGCGTGTGGCCGTCGAAGATAGCAGCATCCGTGTGCAAGTCTCCGACAGCGGAAAACCTGTCGCCACGGGAGGCAAGCCTCCCCGCCCCGGACTGGGCATCACCGGCATGACCGAGCGCATGAAAAAGTTGGGCGGAAACCTGGAAGTGCGCTTCGCGGACTCCGGCACCACCGTGCGCGCTTCCGTGCCCTACGTTTCGCATCCGCCACGAGCGCGCAAGACGCGCCAGAAAGACGCCTGAGGCCGCCATCAGGACCCCGCGATTCAACTGCCGAAGAATCGGCTAGCGCACTTCCAATTTGTTTCGCTAAAACGAAACGGGAGAGGTTGTCATTCCGAGCCCCCGAAGGTTTGGGGCGAGGAATCTGCTTTTCGTCTTTGAATATAGTTGGAACAGCACTAGAAGCCGGCCCTGCCTGCACCGCCGCCATCAAGCCGTGCGATTCAACTGCCCCCATTTCGAGCCCCGAAGGGGCGACAGAGAGTAACCCAGGGCGTAAGCCCTGGGTCCGGAACGACCGCGCGCAGCGCGTACCTCTCTGCCGAAGAGCCTTTTCCTTCCGGCGCATAGCGCCAATGCTTTCGCTTCCAGAGAGAAGCCTCCGCAAAGTCAACTGAGCAATCCACCGGAGTCCGAAAACCGGACTGTGGTTTCACTCTTTTTCGCGGCCGCACTCCCTTTTGTTCCCGCGGAATTTCAAATTTCAAATTTCAAATCTTAAATTTGAAATCGGATGCCTCGATTCTCTCATCTGCGAAATCTGCGTCATCTGCGGATTAGCTTTTCACCTTGATGAACACCACCCCATGCCGCGCCACCGTGGCCGTAAAACTATCCTTGAACGTCCCCAAATCTTTCCGCGCCCACAAATCGCGCGCCGCCGCCGGCTTGGTCACGCCGATTTCGCGAAAATGTACCGTGATCTCCATATTCGACGTGCCCAGATTGAACAGCCCCACGGCGCGGCTGCCGCCTGCCAGCGGTTTCATCCACACTTGCAGCGGACCTTCTTCGCTCACGCGATGACCCTGCACGCCCGCGGCGTCCTGATTCACGGCGATGACTTCGGGATTCGTCAGGATGGCCAGCGTCGCCGGAGTCATCTTGGAGAGATCGTTGCCCGAAAGCAGCGGCGCGGCCAGGATGCACCACTGGCTCATGTGCACGCGATACTCGTCCTCGCTCATTTTTCCGTTGCCCACTTCGAGCATGTCCGGATCGTTCCAGTGGCCCGGCCCGGCGAAGCGCTCCAGCCCGTTTTGCTGGAAGCCGATCACCACCATGCGATCGAAGTTGTCGGTGATGTCGCCCGTCGTGCGCCACAAATTTCCGCCCACTGACGCGCCCCACGCCCACACGCGCTCACGCCCGTACTGGCACAGGCTGTACACAATCGGCCGCCCGCAGCGCGCCAGCGCCTCCTGCATTTTTTTGTACACGGGAATCTGCTCGCCCTTCGCGCTGCACCAGTCGTACTTCAAATAATCCACGCCCCACGAGGCGTACGTCTTGGCATCCTGCTCTTCGTGCCCGAAGCTGCCTTCGTAACCCGCGCACGTTTTCGGCCCGGGCGAAGAATAAATTCCGAACTTCAGCCCCTTGCTGTGGATGTAGTCGCCCAGCGCCTTCATGTCCGGAAAATTCTTGTTGGGACGAATTTCGCCATTGGCGTCGCGCTCGCCCTGCCAGCAATCGTCAATGTTGATGTACGTGTAGCCCGCGGCTTTCATGCCCGTGCTGACCATCGCGTCTGCCTGTGCGCGTACGATCGAGTCTGTTACCTTGCATTCGAAATGGTTCCAACTGTTCCAGCCCATCGGCGGCGTCCGCGCCAGCTGCGCCTCCTCCGCCGGCGCCAGCAAGCTCGCCGCCGCCGAGATCGAGAGAATTAGAATTACGCTCGCCAACCAGAAAATCTGCTTTTTTCTCATGGCTAACTCCTTACACAAAAATTGCCTTTCCTTAATCACTCAATCACAAATCACATATCACTCAATCTCTCCGGCTCCCTCCGAAGCCCTGCACACATACACCTCCGCCCGCCGTCCCGTCGCGCTTTCATACCGCGCCACCAGTTCCGCCGCAAACGATTCCGCATGTTCCGCGCGCACCAGATTCACCGTGCAACCGCCGAATCCGCCGCCGGTCATGCGCGCGCCGCAATAGCCCGGAAGTTCACGCGCCAGCGACGCCATTGTGTTCAGCTCAGGCGACGTAACCTGATAATCCGCATCCAGGCTGGCGTGCGACGCTTCCATCAGCCGCCGCATGGCCTCCCAATCGCTGTGGCGCAGCGCTTGGACGGCTGCGGGCACGCGCGCAATTTCCGTGGTGACGTGCCGCGCGCGCCGCCGCAGTTTTTCCGGCCAGGATTTGGCGAACGGCTCGATCTCGTGCCATGCGACGTCGCGCAGCGCGCGCACTCCGGGGCGCTGCGTCTGAATCCAGCGCACCGCCGCTTCGCATTCCGCGCGCCGCGCGTTGTATTCGGACGCGGCCAGCGCGTGCTTCACCATCGTGTTGGCCACAACGACGCGAACTTGCGACTCATCGAGCGGCACCGCTTCGACCGCGAGCGTGCGGCAATCAATGCGCAGCGCGTGACCCTGCTTGCCGAAACACGCGGCGAGTTGATCCATCAGCCCGCAGCGCATGCCGACAAATTCGTTTTCCGCCCGCTGGCAGGCGCTCGCAATTGCCGTTCGCTCCATCGTCTGATTGCTTAGTCCGAGCAGAGCGAATGCCGTGGAAACTTCCAGCGCAGCGGACGAGCTCAAACCGGAGCCGACCGGCACGTCGCTGGCAATCAGTAAATCCGCACCGGAAAGTTTTGCGCCGGCTTTGCCAAGCCACCACGCCACGCCGCGCACGTAATCGCTCCAGTGATGCGAATCGCCGCGCTTGTACCGAGCGGAGTCGAGGTGCGGCGCGCCGCTAGCGTGCTCGACCGTTTCATCGAATTGCTCGGAATGAATGCGCAGCATGCTGTTGTCTCTCGCGCTCGCAAGCACGTGGCAGTAACGGTCAATGGCAATCGGCAGCACCCAACCTTCGTTGTAGTCCACGTGCCCGCCGATCAGATTGACGCGCCCCGGCGCGCGAAATATCCGCGGCTCGCCGCCAAAAAGCTTGCCGAATCTCTCCCTGAGTTGCGCGAGGTCTACCATCGTCATGAACTCATTTCACTAACGCTGACTTTCTCGCATTGGCAGGGCACAGCTTTGTTGAGATCCTTGGTTTCGAGCCCTGAAAGGGCGGCAGACTATAGCCCAGGGCGCCAACCCTGGGAGAAAAAGACGGCGCGGAGCGCCTTCCGCCCTGCCGGAGGCCGACGCGGAGTCCGCCCCGAAGCTTCGGGGTCGGACGCAGCGTCCTCTGTGATCGTTAACAAAGCCGGATCGCATCAACTCTTCGCCCGACGCGCGGCTCGGCGCAGTGCGGCAGCGGATTGCTCGGGCAGTGTGTCGTTGGAAAAACTGCCCGCGCCGGTTTCCGTGCCTGCAAGATATTTCAATTTGTCCGCGGTGCGGTTGGGCGGAAGAAACTCAATGTGAAAATGAAAATGGGTGTGCCGCCGGCCATCCGTGGGCTGCTGGTGCAGAAGCATCATGTACGGCAGCGAAAAGCCAAAGAGTGCGTCGTAGGTCTGCGTCACGCTCTTCAGCATGCGCGCGAGCGACCAGCGTTCGCCCTCCGTGAGCTGCGTCAAATCCTGCACGTGCCGCCGCGGCTGCACGTGCACTTCGTAAGGCCAGCGCGCGTAGAACGGCACGAACGCTTCGAAAAACTTGGATTCGAAAATCATTCGTTGGCTATCTCGCCGTTCACGGGCGGCCAGCGTGCATTTTAGGCATTTTTTCTCGCGCGAGAAGTATCGCCGCGATGCCTCGAGCTCGCGCTGTATCAGCGACGGCACAAACGGGAACGCGTAAATCTGCCCGTGCGGGTGCGTCAGGGTCACACCCACCACCGCGCCTTTATTCTCGAAAATCAGCACGTAGCGCACAAACTTGCGCGCGCCGAGTTCCTGATAGCGGTCGGCCCACACGCACGCCAGCTTGTAAATTTGCTCGACGGGCAGCCCGGCAAACGTTTGCTCATGCTCCGGCGAATAGAGGATGACTTCACAGATTCCTCGCGCGGGCTGAACCGGAGTGAGCGGCGTGCCGCGTACCGCGGACCGCGGCGCGCGCTGTTGCAATGCGGGAAATCGATTTTCGAAGACGACGACGTCGTAATCCGCGCGGGGCACTTCCGTGAAGCCGCGCCCCTTTCCTGACGCGCATAGCGGACACGCGCCGCGCGGCGGATGATAGGTGCGCCGCTGGCGGTGCGTCGCCGTGATGATCCACTGCTCCAGCAGCGGATGCCAGCGCATCTCGGACATCAGCGCTTGCCTTTCGTCCCGGCTTTTGTAGCGGCGGCCTTCAGGCCGGCACGCTTGCGCGGTCCCAACTTGCCCGCCTGAAGGCGGCCGCTACGCGCGGATGGCCGCGCATCGGAGGACACTATCTCGCCCTCGTCGAACGAGTAATAGATCAAATAGCGTCCATCGGGCTTCCGGATACGTTCTTTTTTCATGATGGTTTCTTGCCTGCGCGCCACGCGCCCCAGGTCAGGCCCGCGCCAAACAAAAACATCACCGCGCCCCAAACGAGGTTCAGGTTTAATCCGAGGCTCCGCGCGCCATCCGGATGCAGCGCGCCGTACACCACAAGCAGCGCGCCGATGGCGGCAAACAGCAGCCCAATCGGCCAGCGAATGTCGAGTTCGGGAGTGGCGTCGATCATCGTTTGATGTACCGCCGGCATCTTGCCGGCGGTCTTGGAGTGCGGGAGCTTGCTCCCGCCTTGCTTTGCCGTGTCTTCTCGGCTTCGCTGTTTCCCGAAAGAGCCGGCAAGATGCCGGCGCTACGATTAATCTGTGTTTATCTGTGTTCATCTGTGTTTCGGTTTTTCTTTCACCAAAACATCCAGTTCAACACAATCGTCAGCACTCCCACCAGCACGGCCAGCGTCGCCGGACGGTTCAGCCACGGCAGGCGATTGTAGCGCGGGCGTTCGGTGAGCGAATACACGAGCCCCGCCAGCTCACTTTCCGCGCGCGGCCGCGTGAACAGACTAATCACTAGCGTGAGTGCGAAGCACGCCGCCCAGGCGTAGATGGCACCGTAAAAATTCGCGGCCATATCGCTCGAATAGTGGACCAGCCCGCGCCGCACGGCGAGGTAGTGCAGCGCCGCGGCGGCGGTGCCACCAGCCAGTCCGAAGAATGCGCCGTTCGGCGTGGTGCGTTTGGAAAACATCCCCAGCAAGAACGTGGCCAGCAGCGGCGCGTTCACGAACGAAAAAATGAGTTGCAGGTAATCCATGATGTTGCTGAACTGCAGCGCGAGGTACGCCGCGCCAACGCTGATGGCAACGCCCGCTACGGTGGCTGCGCGCCCCATCAGCAGGTAGTGACGGTCGGGCGCGTCGCGGCGGATGTACGACTGGTAGATGTCGTAGGTCCACACGG
This sequence comes from Candidatus Acidiferrales bacterium, assembly GCA_036004385.1. GTDB lineage: Bacteria > Acidobacteriota > Terriglobia > Acidiferrales > UBA7541 > JACQDE01. Next base: position 1,315 of record DASYRO010000067.1, on the reverse strand, counting down.
TGTTGAACGCGGTGACGTTTCCGGCCATGCCGGACATGAAGCTGGCCAGCAGTGCGGTGATGCCCACGCCGAGCATGCCCGGCGGGTAGTAGTGCGCCAGCATCAGTGGCAGCGCAAGGTTGTGTTGTACCGCGCCGCCGACTATGAACTCCTCGCGCGGCAGAATGGCCCACGCCACCATGCCGGGCACAATCACGATAAACGGGATCAGCATTTTCGGCACGGCAGCGATGAGCGGCGTTTTCTGCGCGGCGGCCATATCTCGCGCGGCCATGGCGCGCTGCACGACCAGAAAATCCGTGCACCAATAGCCGAACGAAAGCACGAAGCCGAGTCCCATCACCATGCCGAACCATTCCACGCCCATGGGGTTTGCCCCGGCGCTGCCCAGCGTGGACCACGTCTTCGTAAATCCCGGCGGCAGCCTCGCCGCGAGACCCGACCAGCCGCCCGCGTCCACCATGCCGAGCACGGCCATGGGCAGAATGCCCAGCACAATCAGAAAAAATTGCAGGACTTCGTTGTAAATCGAAGAGGTCAGCCCGCCGAGCACGGTGTAAGCAAGCACCACCGCGGCGGAAAGCAGAATCGTCGCGTGGATGGACCAGCCCAGCATCAACTGAAACACGATGGCCATGGCGAACATGTTGATGCCGCTGGCGAGCACGGTCATCACGGCGAAGGTGAAGGCGTTGAACGCGCGCGTTTTTTCATCGAAGCGCAGGCGCAAATATTCCGGCACGGAGCGCGCGCGGCTGCCGTAATAAAACGGCATCATGAACAGCCCGACGAAAATCATCGCGGGAATCGCGCCGACCCAGTAGAAGTGGCTGGTCAGCATGCCGTACTTCGCGCCGCTCGCGGCCATGCCCATCACTTCCAGCGCGCCGAGATTCGCGGACATGAACGCCAGCCCCGTCACCCACGCGGGAATGCGCCGCCCGGACAGAAAAAAATCCACGCTCGTGCGCATGTACTTCTTCAGCGTCGCGCCCACGCCCAGAACGAACGCGACGTACAGCGCGATCACCGCGTAATCAATGAGCTGGAGTCTCATGGTCAGCGCTTTTTTGGAAGCGGCCGCACAAGAATCGCCGGGCGCTTCCACTTCTTGCCTTCGACTTCCACTTCCATCATCGGCCAGTCCTTCGCGACGGTGAGCACTTCGAGGTCTTTTTCCGTGACCAGCACGGGATCTTCGCTTTTTGTGCCGGTGATGGTCGGGTTCCAGGCGAACGCTTCATTGACGTGCACTTTTTCCGCGAGCCCCGGGAACGTTACCCAGTCGCGTTCCATGTAGCCGATCGCGCCGCCC
>DASYRO010000066.1:0-2424 GCA_036004385.1 Candidatus Acidiferrales bacterium | reverse complement strand
CCTTTTGGAGTGCGGCGGCTCGACGCCGCTTTTTCCGGCGAACTCTTGCCCGCTGGGACAGCGCGGTGTCGAGACCCCGCGCGGCAATGCGGGAGCAAGCTCCCGCACTCCAAGCACTGCTACATAATCTCGCCTGTGGAGAGACGCGAAAAAATCTGCTCCAGCGTCTCACTCACTTCTTCGACGCCGCAGACCGGCGCGCCTGCGGCGACGAGCTTGGCGATCAAATCCGCCAATTCCGCATCGCCGCCGGAAAACGCAAACACCGCGCTGGCCAGATTTCCTTCCGGCACGACGGTGCTGACTTCGGACCGCGCGCCCAGCCAGTCCGCCAGTGGAAACGAGGCCGTGGCCAGCTTGACGCGCACGCGCCGCCCGGGTGTGTCCGCGCGCATCACGCTTTCGATTTTCCCGACGCGCACCAGCTTGCCTTTTTCCAGGATGGCGATGGAGGTGCACATCTCTTCCAGGTCGGCGAGAACGTGCGAAGTGATGAATATGGTTTTCCCGGCGCGGTTCAGCTCGCGGAGAAATTCTTTCAACTCGTGCCGCGCCTTGGGATCCAGCCCGGAAGCGGGCTCGTCCAGCACGAGTACCGGCGGGTCATGCAGCACGGCGCGTGCGATGCCCAGGCGCTGCTTCATGCCGCGAGAAAGTCCGGCGATAAAGCTGTCGCGCTTCGGTTCGAGCCCCATCCTGGCGATGGCGAAGTCAATGCGGCCGGGGATGGCCGCTTCGTCCATTTTGTAGGCGCGCGCGAAGTAGTCGAGGTATTCCCACACTTTCAGGTCGTCGTAGAGCGCGAAAAAATCAGCGAGGTAGCCGATGTGTTTCTGCGCTTCTTCCGGCTGGCGCTCGACGTCAATGCCATTGACGGTTACGCGCCCCGCCGTGGGCACGAGCAGTCCGCAGACCATTTTCAGAGTGGTGGTCTTGCCCGCGCCGTTAGGCCCGACCAAGCCGAAAATTTCCTTTTCTCCGACTTCCAGGTTCAGGCGGTCCGTGGCCAGCACCTGGCCCGGCTTTCCCGCGGTCGGCATCACGTCGTACTCTTTGGTAAGATTTTCCAGGCGAATCATGGCACGTCTCGAAAGTTTATCCGCACCCGCGGGAACTCCGCGGATTCTCTGACCTTATTCCCTTCTCGTCAACACCTGAATATCAAACGCCGCATCGTTCGCAAAAGTTCCCGCGCGAACCTCTTGCACCACGCGCGCCTCTGCGTCTATGCTTCGCGGACACTCCTGTACGGTCGGGAGTGGCATCGTCGGAAAGGCGGAGTCATGAATAATTGGACGCGACGCAAGTTCTTCCTCACCAGTCTGGCGGGCGGCGTGGCGGCCGGCGCGCGCAACCTGTTTGGCGGGCAAGCACCCGCGACGCAAGCTGCCCCGAAAGGCACGCGGCCGCTGATTATTTCCAGCGCCAATGGGCTGCAAGCTCTTACGCTGGGCATGGGCATGCTGAAACGCGGCCTGGACACGCTGGAAGCCGTCGTATCCACAGTCAACGTGGTCGAAGACGACCCCAAGGACAACTCCGTGGGCTACGGCGGGCTCCCTAATGAAGATGGCGACGTCGAGCTCGACGCCAGCGTGATGCATGGCCCCACGCGCCGCGCCGGCGCGGTCGGTTCCATCCGCCATATCAAGAATCCTTCGAAAGTGGCCAAGCTGGTGATGGAGCGCACGGACCACCTGATGCTGGTCGGCGCAGGCGCTCTGCGATTTGCCGAAGCGCACGGCTTCGAACGCATCAATCTGCTCACCGACGATTCGCGCCGCCGGTGGCTGGCGTGGAAAGAAACCATGAGCGACATGGATTCCTGGGGGCCCGGTCTGACCGATCCCAGCTGGAAAGATAAAATGGCCGGCCTGCTGCCGTCGGATTGGAGCGAGGAACAAAAAGTAGCGGAACTGGCCTACATGCGGGAAATTATCTTGCATCCGCCTACCGGTACGATTAACTGTTGCGCCGTGAACGAAAAGGGGGAAATTTCCGGCACGACGACGACTTCCGGCCTTGCGTGGAAACTTGCCGGGCGCGTGGGTGATTCGCCGATCATCGGCGCAGGCTTGTTCGTGGATAACGAAGTCGGCGCGGCAGGCTCCACGGGCCGTGGCGAAGAAAACATCAAAATCTGCGGCGCGCATACCATCGTGGAAATGATGCGCAAGGGCATGTCGCCGACGGACGCCTGCCTCGAAGCCTGTAAGCGCGTGGCGTGGAGCTACAACAACGAAAAAACTCGCCTGCGCAAGTTCAACATTAATTTCTACGCGCTGAACAAGGATGGTATCCACGGCGGCGCAGTGCTGTGGGGCACGCCTTCGCGCACCGGGCGGCGGCCGAGTTACGCGGTGCACGACGGCGTCGAAGCCAAGCTGGTGCCGCTGGCGCCGCTGTTTGAGACGGCAGCCACCT
>DASYRO010000065.1:0-5870 GCA_036004385.1 Candidatus Acidiferrales bacterium | reverse complement strand
GATTGGAAACATAACCATCGCTGGATATGGCGCCGGGTTCCGGTTTTGGGAACACCCGGCATTTCGTCGCTTGTAGGGGCGATATATCGCGCCCCTACGAAAAAAAGGGGCGCCCTAATCTTCAGGGCGCCCCAGTTTTTGTTTTTCGCTTTTCGATTTTCGGATTTCGATTTTCGAATATCGAATTCCGTCAGCTAGTTCATCGGCGGGTCGTCGTCATCTTCTTCCGGTGGCCGCCGACCTTCATTGCGACCCGCCGCGGTGCCGCCTCCCGCCCCGCCAGGTACGGCGATGTAGGCCACGTTGGCGTCGCGCATGGTTTTGTTCAACGCGACCAGGTCTTCCGTCAGCTTCTGGACTTTCGCCGATGCGTCCGCAATCAGCGGAGTGAGCGCAGCGATGTCCGCGAGCTGAGTCGCCGTGGGCGCTGCGGTGAAGCCTTCCAGGCTGCCCATGATTTGCCCCACGCGGTTTTGCAACGGCGGGGCGCGTTCGACGATGGGCGGCCCGGCATTGCCCAGCGACGGCGATTCCGCCGGCGGCGTGCCGAAGAGCGGATAGACTTCGTCAATCTTCTTCAGCAAATCCTCCGCGGCGGTGCGCACGTTGTCCGGTGGGCGCGGGGTTCCCGGCCGCCTCCACGATTCGAGGGCGTTGTTGACGTTGGTGCGCATGGCGGCGATGTTGCGCTGCGCCAGCGTGGCCTGCCGCACGAGCGGCGCCAAATCGTTCAACGCCTTGCGGCGCGCCGCGCGGTCTTCCGCGGATATCTGTACGCGCGGATCTTCTTCCACGGTGAACGTCTTGGACTGCTCGTTATCGCCGACTTTGATTTTCACCGTGAACGTGCCGGGGTCCACGCGCGAGCCGGCGCCGCCGCCTCCGCCAAATCCTCCGCCTCCTCCACCGCCGCCGAATCCGCCTCCCCCCGTTCCCGGAGGCGCCGGAGGAACCGGCGAAGTCATGCGCAGGTCCCAGGTGACGCGGTTGATGCCCGCCTGGCCTGTGCCGTTCATGGTGCGGATTTCTTTGCCGGTGGAATCGAGGATGGTGATGCGCACGCGCGGCGTTGTGCGCTGTTGCTGTTGGCCGAACTGGCCGAATTGCCCGCCGCCGAACTGGGCAAGAATTTCCGGCGGAATCTGCTGGCCGCCCGGGCCCGTCGGCGCCGCTTCCTGTTGCGGTCTGTCGTCTTTGATTTCGTTTTTCAGGTAGTACTGAATCATCGCGCCGTTCGGCGGGTTCGGTCCGAGGAACTCCTTGGCGCCGGTGGACGCCTTATGGTTGGAAACGCGCCAGCTAATCACCGGGCGCACGTCGAAGAGGGTGAATTCTGACGCTGCCACTTTGTCGTTCAATTGCTCGAGCGGCGTGATGTCGTCGAGGACCCAGATGGAGCGGCCGTGGGTGGCGAAGATGAGGTCGTTCTCCCGCGGGTGGATTTGTATATCGTCCACGGGCACCGTGGGGACGTTCATCTTAAGGCGCGTCCACGAAGCGCCGCGGTCGAAGCTGGCGTAGGCGCCGAACTCCGCGCCGGCGAAGAGCAGGTTGGGATTCTTGGGGTGTTCGCGCACGACGTTGAGGCTGCCGCTGCCCGCGGGCAGGTTTGTGCCGAGCGGCCTCCACGTCTCGCCAAAATCCGTGGTGGCGAAGAGGTACACGCCGAAGTCGTTCATGCGGTGCCCGTCGAAGGCCACGTACGCAGCGCCGTCGGCGGCGCGCGAAGCAATCACGCGGCTGACGTAAGTGCCCTTGGGTACGCCGGGCACTTTGTCCGCGACGTTCTTCCAGGTGGCCCCGCCGTCCTTGGTCACGTGCAGGTTGCCGTCGTCGGTGCCGACCCACAGCACGTTGGCGTTGAGCGGCGATTCGGCCACGGTGGTGGTGGTGGGCCACTGCTGCACGCCGTCGTGCCGCGACATCGTTTCGCGGTCCGGCACCTTGCCCATGATGGGCAGCTTATTGCGGTCCTGTCCGTTGGTCAGGTCCGGACCCAGCTTCGTCCAGTTGTCGCCGCGGTCCAGCGACTTGAACAGGAAGTTGCCGCCGTAATAAATCGTCGTCGGCTTGTGCGAGGAAATCACAATCGGCGAATTCCACTGGAAGCGGTAACGCGCCTCGCCCTGCCGCTCCACGGGACGTATGGACTTTGATTCCCGCGTTTTCATGTTGCGGCGGAGCACGTTGCCGTCCTGCGATTCCGCGTACACGATGCTCGGGTCGGTGGGGTCCACCTGCGCGTAGAAACCGTCGCCGCCGCCCACGGTGGTCCACTCGTCGTTGGAAATGCCGCGCGAATACGGCGTGGCGCTCGGCCCGCACCACGAGTTGTTGTCCTGCAAGCCGCCGCAGATGTTGTAAGGCTTGGCCATGTCCACGCCGATTTCATAGAACTGTCCGAGCGGAATGGTGTTGATGAAGTCCCAGTTCTTCCCGCCATCATAGGTCTGGTGGATGCCGCCGTCGGTCCCGGCCAGCATATGGTCGGAATCGGCGGGATCGATCCAGAAGGCGTGGTAGTCGCCGTGGATGCGCTGCCCGCGGTTTTGCACGAAGGTCTTGCCGCCGTCTTCGGAGTAATAAATCGGCGCGCCCATCAGCCAGATGCGCAGGTCGTTGTTGGGATCCACGCGCGGCTGGCTGTAGTACATGGGCCGCGGGTTGGTGTTGGACATCTTCGTCCACGTCTCGCCCTTGTCTTCGCTACGGTAGATTCCGCCGTTGGCGTTTTCGATGAGCGCGTAGACGATGTTCGTGTTGCGCCGGTAGACGTCCAGGCCGATGCGGCCGGTTTCTCCGCCGCTTTCATAGGGCAATCCCTTGGTGAGTTTCTTCCACGTCGCGCCGCCGTCGGTCGTTTTGTAAATCGCGCTGCCCGGCCCGCTGCCGTTGAAGCCGAACACGCTGCGCCGCCGCTGATACGCCGCGGCGTAGAGCGTGTCCGGGCTCTCGCGGTCGATGGCGATGTCGTTCACGCCGGTATCGTCGTTGACGAAGAGCACTTGCTGCCACGTTCTGCCGCCGTCGGCCGTTTTGTAAACGCCGCGCTCTTTGTTCGGGCCCCACAAGTGCCCCGCGGCGGCCACGTAGGCCACGTTGGGATTTGTCGGATGCACGACAATGCGTCCGATGTGGTGCGTTTCTTTCAGCCCGACGTTGGTCCACGTTTTTCCGGCGTCCGTGGAGCGATAAACGCCGTTGCCCCACGAGGAGCTTTGCCGGTTGTTGGACTCGCCCGTGCCCACGTAGAGGATGGACGGGTCCGACGGGGCGATGGCGATGTCCCCGCACGTGGACACTTCCTGGTCGTCAAAGATCGGTGTAAACGTCGTGCCCGCATTCGTGGACTTCAGGATGCCGCCGGAGGCCGAGCACACGTAGATGATGTGTGCGTCGGATTCCGCCACCGCGAAGTCGTCAATGCGCCCGCCCATGATGGCCGGACCTATTTCGCGGAAGCGCAGCGTGCTGATAATCGCGCCGTAATCGGGTTTGGCCGGCGCCGTGGAGGCAGCGGGTGCCGGAGCTTTCTTGGCCGGCGCTGGCTCGGCTGTTTTTTTCGCCGGCGCTTGCGCGTTCAATGGACCCGCCGCCACGCACAGGCCGAGTACGAGCAGCGGAAGAAACAACCAACGAACCGTAGCTGGAATGCGCTTCATGGTGTACCTCTCTGATTAAAATTGCAGGCTGCCGACCCAGGGCCCTGCCGGAGAGCGCGATGCTAATCCTGCGCAACGCAAAATGCAACCGTGCGTAGGCCGCTCGGCCGTGATAAAGTCCCGACTCCAACGATGCACGTCTGTCATCCTGAGCGCAGCGAAGGATCTCTACTTGCTTCGGATGGTTGCGCGCCTCTCGTAACCGCCCTTCTCGCTCGCGATGCAGGCGATTTCGGAGGCCACTCATGACACACCGACCGTTCGGCTCGCCCCGTCAGGCGGTACTAGCGACGGCCCTCGCACTCATCTGGTTTCATCCCGCTGTCATTTCTCTTGTTGGGGCGTCCCGCGAGCGCGGGACTCCGCCCGCGTCCGCTCTCCGCTCTGAAACTCTGCCACTCTCGCACTCTGCAACTCTTGTTCAAGCTCCCTCCCAGACCGGCGCCATGACCGAAATCCGCGCGCTCTTCGCCGAATTCCTCAAGCTGCACGCCGCGAAAAAAATGGACGAGTGGCGCGACAAAATGTTTCTCCACGAAGCGGTTTGTTTCCGCACCACCCGCGACGGACAAGTGGCCGTGTTTCCCATTGCCGAGCTGGCGCGCAACATCGCCGAGGAAGCCAAGTCGCTCGATGAGCAGCACGAAGTGTTCGAAAACGAGCGCATCGAGGTGTACGGCCACGCCGCGCACTACGCCACTACGTGGACGCTTTTCCACAACGGCAAAGTCGCCCGCAAGGGCCGCGCATTTTTTTCCCTGACGAAAAAAGAAGGCGCGTGGAAAATCGCCTCGCTGGTTTGGTATAGAGAATAGGTAGCAGGTTGCAGGCGGCAGGTAGCAGGTGCCCTCTGAAACTCTGTTACTCTTCCACTTTGTCACTCTCATGACCCGCAAGCAATTCGATCAACTCGTCGCCGAGGCGCTCGACAGCCTGCCGGAAAAATACCGCGCGCTGCTCGAAAACGTCGTGGTGCTGGTCGAGGACTATCCCGCCGCGCACGAACTCTTGGCGCCCGAATCTGTAGGGGCCGGTCTTCAGACCGCGCCGTCTCCCTCGCATGACGACGCTCCAGACGACGAGGAGGAAGATGATCTGCTGATGGGCGAATTCATTGGCGTGCCGCGCACCGGCCGCGCGCTGTGGGACATGCCGCCGGAGCCCGCCCGCGTCGTCCTCTATCAGAAAAATATCGAATCCTACGCCGCCGATGCCGCCGCCGAAGAGCCCGGCGCCAGCGTCGAAGAAATCATCCGCGAAGAAGTGCGCCTCACCGTCCTCCACGAACTCGGCCATTTCTTCGGCCTGGAAGAAGACCAACTCGACGACGTGTAGGCCGCAATGGTACTTCCCGTTGCCGCGGCGCTTGTGCTAAGCGTAGCCCAAACAAGCCGTGCCCGCCTGGAAGGGCAGGCTGCACGCTTGGCCCGTGCGTTCAAAAGGAGCCGGTCATGGAATTTGAATTGGAACAGGCCGTCGCCATTCTGCGACGCACTCCGCAGGTGCTCGACGCCTTGCTGCGCAATCTTCCGGAGCCGTGGGTTGCCGGCAACGAAGGCCCCGACACGTGGAGCCCTTACGACGTCGTCGGCCATCTGATTCACGGCGAAGAGACCGACTGGATTCCCCGCGCCCGGATCATTCTTGCCCGCGGCGAGTCACAGCCCTTCACGCCTTTTGACCGCTTCGCCATGTTCGAAAAATCCCGGGGCAAATCGCTCGCGGAATTGCTCGACGCCTTCACCGCGCGGCGCCGTGAAAGTCTGGACGCGCTGGAGGATCTGCGCCTCACGCCGGAGAAACTCGCCTTGTGCGGCACGCACCCCGAGTTCGGCCGCGTCACCCTCGCGCAACTCATCGCCAGTTGGGCGGCGCACGACCTGAGCCACCTCGTGCAGATCTCGCGCGTCATGTGCAAGCAGTACGCCGGCGCAGTGGGCCCGTGGAAAGAATTCATGCCCATTTACAGCAAATGAGGCTGGCCTGTTCCTTCTACAATCGGCAGGCTCGTTGACTTGCTACCAGTGGCAACCTAAGATTCTCGCCAGCACACAGGATCCTTCCCGATGATCGGCCAAACCATCTCCCACTATCGTGTCCTTGAAAGACTGGGTGGCGGCGGGATGGGCGTCGTATACGAAGCCGAGGACACGCGCCTGGGCCGCCGCGTCGCGCTCAAATTTCTGCCGGACGCAATTTCACAAGACC
>DASYRO010000064.1:0-4302 GCA_036004385.1 Candidatus Acidiferrales bacterium | reverse complement strand
GTGGTATTGCCGTGGTAGGCGCCTTCGAGAACGATGATTTCTTTTCTATGCGTGTGCGTGCGCGCGACACGCAGCGCGAGTTCGTTGGCCTCACTGCCCGAATTCACAAAGAAGCAGACGCGCAGCGGCTCGGGCACCGTGGCGCAGAGCCGCGCAGCATAGCGCACAATATTTTCGTGCAAGTAGCGCGTGTTTGTGTTGAGCACAGCCATCTGCTCGCTCGCGGCGCGCACCACGCGCGGATGGCTGTGCCCGACGTGGGGCACGTTATTCACGGCGTCAAGGTAGCGCCGCCCGTCGGCGTCGTAAAGATATTGCATCCAGCCGCGGACGATGTACAGCGGGTCGCGGTACGAAATGCTAACGTTCCGTCCGAGGCGTTGCTTGCGGTCAGTGAGAATGTTTTCCGCCTTCCATTCGCGAGTGGCTGCGTCGCCCTGCGGCAAGCCGGCAATGATATTAGGGTCCGGACTCAGGCTGAGCCAAATTTCGCGCTCGCTGGGCCGCGCCACCCCGGGGAAGTCGCCACGTTTGTCGAGCAGATCGGTGATGATTTGAAAATGCAGATGCGGCGTCCAGCCGCCGTTGATCGCTGTATCGCCAATCGCCGCAATGCGCGCGCCCTGCTTGACGGCCATTCCTTCCCGCAAATTTTCGAGTGACTCCGCGCTGAGGTGCCCGTAAAGCGTGTAAAACGCCACGCCCCCGGCGGAATGCTGCAGGACGATTGTCGGGCCGTAATCGAGTGCGCCGGCGTTGTTGCGAAAGCTGTGCACGATTCCGTCGAGCGGCGCGTGGACCGGCGAGCCCGCCTCGATGAAAATATCCAGACCGAGATGCACCGTGCGCCATTCCGGGCCATCGTTGCCGTCGGTGCGGAACAGCTCGCTGGTGTACACCAGCCGCGCTTCGTCATAGCGGCCAATGCCGGCGTCAGCGCCCGCGGCGCGCATGCGCGAAAAAAGCCTTTGCGTGAAACTCTCGACGTCGGCGAGCTCTGCCGGATTTTCGATTTCGTGACTGCCCGCGCTCAAATCAAACGTGACGGTGTCCGCCGTTTTCAAATCCGGCTCGACGATCCGGCCGATACATTGTTTGTTCTCCTGCAACCACCGCACGACACCCGCGCTGCGTGGGCAGGGCGGCAACCCGCATGCGTGGCGAAACGCAGCGCATGCGAAATGCGGATGCACTGGCCCTAACTGCTCCAGCAGCGTCCATGCGTCGGCTTCGGTGACTTGCAAATATTTGTTTCCGGGCTCGACCTCGCGCTGGTAATTGGAATTCGTCACGCTCACGGCCAGCCGCATGCGGATCAATGCAAAGAGAATTTCCAGCTCGCGCTCGGTGAGCGCGTAGTTTTCGTGATAGCCGGCGACGATGTGCGCGGCGGCGGCGATGGGGTCGGCCTTGCGCAGCATGGCGTAGGCGCAAGCCACGGCCAGTTCGCCCATTGTGTTGGATAAGAGCATGTCGCCTAAATCAATGAAGCCGGCGACGCGGCGCCGGTCGGAGTGCTCTTCGGACACGAGAATGTTGTAATCGTTTGCGTCGTTGTAAATCACACTCGAGCGCAGCGCAGCGAGCGCCGGTGCGATTTCGTCGTCAAATTGTGCGAGCAGCCGCTCGATCATCGCCCGGCGGGGCGCGTCTGCGATGCGACGCACATGTTCGCGAATCCAACCGGCGCGGCGCAGGTCCCACTTCAACGGGCGGTTGGTGGCGGGGTGCGAAAAAGTTTCCAGCGTGCGGTCGAGCGTGCCCAGCGCGCGTCCCAGACTGCGCAGCAGGTCGGGCGTATGCGGGCGCACGTGGGCGAACAGTTTTCCCGGAATATAGCTCAGCAGCCGGACAAAGTGCTTCGCGCCGTCCGAGGCACTCGCGGTGGCGATTTCTTCTCCCAACGTGGATCGGCAGACGCGCGGCACGAGCAGGGACTGAGCGTTTGCCGCGATATGAGCGAGAGCCTTGTTCTGCATGTCGAGAATCTCGCGCTGCTCGGCGGCGTTGGCGATCTTCAGGACGAATTCCTGGCCGGAAGTTGTGCGCAGGTGGAAATTCTGGTCACGCTCGCTGGGCAGCGGGGTGAGCGCGCCTTGTACGCCGAAGCTCTCGCGAGCGATACGCGCAGCATCGTCCGCGCTGAAGGCAGGCAACTCGAATTTTACGCTGACCTTGTGCACGAGTTCTTTCCCCCGTCGCAGGACGGGCCTCCAGGCCTGTCTCGCAGCGCACAAAACCGCTGCGGGACAGACGTGGACGTCTATCGTACGTCACGAAATAACAGCGCGACGCCAAGAGTATAGTCGCCGCAGCAGGACGGAGGAAGGAGGAATGAGCGAGGGGAAGCCGACGAAGGATTCTTTGGAGTGGTATGCGTAAGTTGGTCTTACGTTGCGACGAACAAGCTGTGGGTGAACGGCCATTCGCGGTCCGTCCATTGCGCGGAGCAGCGAAATCCCGTGCGCTGTGCGAGGCCGGCGAGTTCCTCTGCCCGATACTTGTGGGAGCTTTCCGTCCAGATAGTCTCGTCCTTGCGAAGCTGGACGCGCAAGGCGGCCAGTGGGACATTCACGTATTGCGCCGCTGTGGCCTGGAGATGCATTTCAATGCGCCGCTCGGATTCGTTCCATCGCGCCACATGGCGGAATTTGCGCAAGTCGAAATCCGCTTCCAGCTCGCGGTTGATCCGCGCCAGCAGATTTTTGTTGAACGCCGCAGTGACTCCAGCGTGGTCGTCGTAGGCTAGGAGGACCTGCGGCACTGGCTTCAGCAAGTCAGTGGCCAGCAGCAGGCAATCTACTTCGCGCATCATCCCTCGCACTTCCTTCAGAAACAGTTCCCCCGCCGGCCGGTCGAAATTTCCGATAGTGCTGCCCAAAAACAGGACGAGCAGATGCTCTCCGTTCTGGCGGTGCGCGGCGACTTCCAGCAGGCCGTCGAGGTAGGCGCGCTCGAAGCCGACGATGCTAACGGAATCGATGTGTCCCAGCTCGCGCTCGCATTGTTCGAGCGCAGCGACAGAAATATCGATGGGGAAATACGTGGTGCGCTGGCGCTGGGCAAGCGCCTCCAGAATCCAGCGCGTATTTTTTCCTCCGCCACTGCCAAGCTCCGCGACGATGGTCGGAAGCTCGAGCCGCTCGACCAGGCTCGTTGCGTGGCGCCGCAGCAGACGCTCGCCGGCTCGCGTCAACCCGTACTCCGGCAGGCGCGTAATCGTCTCAAACAGCGCGGAGCCGACATCGTCGTAGAGGTACTTGGAGGGCAGCTCTTTCTGTCCGGGCTTGCTGAGGCCGGCGCGCACTTCGGCCGCGAAGTTGGACACGGAAGTAGCGGGAATCGTTTGCGTGATCATGTTCTCTCCGGGTGCGACCCCCACGATGGCACTCGGGACGAGTGGAGTCCGTCCTTACGCTCCGTTCTCAACGCATCGAAATCCGGCGTACACGAATGGGTAGTGTCCCTGGAACCAGTTGCGAAAAGTCCGCCGCAGCATGCACGCCGCGGTGCGCGGCGCGCCTCCCTTCATCACGAAGTGCTTGCCGTCAAAAAAATTCGCCGAATAGCCGCGGTAGAACGGAAACGGCTCGAACCCCGGCAGCGGGCCGAATACCGTCGAGGTCCACTCCCAGCCGTTGCCGAGCAGGTCGTAAGCGCCGAATGCGCTCTTGCCCGCGGGATGCGCGTTAACCGGCGCAGGATCCCAGCGATGAAAATCAAAATTTCCGTGCAGAGCACTCGGCGCCTGCTCGCCCCACGGGTAAGGGCGCTCGGTCCCTTGCGGAGTGCCGTAGGCGGCGCGATGCCACTGCGCTTCCGTAGGCAAGCTCTTTCCCGCCCAGCGCGCGTACGCCGAAGCTTCCGCGTGGCTCACGTACACGGGCCAATCCATCGGCAGAGGATGCTCTGCGAACATCCCTTTCAACAGAAAACCCTCGCCCGCTGGAATCCAGAAGCTTGGATGACGTATCCCTTCGCTCTCTTTCCATTCCCAAGCGGCGTCGCTCCAGAGGCTGCGGTCGCCATAGCCGCCGGCGCGCAAAAATTCCAGAAATTGCCCGTTGGTTACTTTGAACGCGTCCACGCGGAAGGCCGGCACATCCACACACTGTTCTTCAAATTCATTGTCCCATCCGAACCCGGCTTGACTCGTCCGCGGCTTGCCCAGAGTGGCGTTTCCCCTCGGAATTTCGACCATCCGCGGTTCCACCGGCGGCGCAGCCGGCGAGCGCGGGGTTTGCTGCTCGAATTTCTGATCCAGCGGAAGCTGGTGCAGCATGTAGGCGAGTGTCTCGGCGT
>DASYRO010000063.1:0-6705 GCA_036004385.1 Candidatus Acidiferrales bacterium | reverse complement strand
GCGATTGTCGTAGGCGTGGCGAATGATGTTGGTGAGCGCTTCGTCCACCGCCAGAATGATACTGCGGCACTCCTCCTGGTTGAAGCCGACCACGGTCGCGAATTCCTGCACGGCGCTGCGCACCACGCAGAGCACCTGCGGGTGACTCGGCAATTCGATCTTCAGGGAGAAGGCCATGTCACCGCTCGACGGCTCCGTCTCGCCCGCCCCGGGGGACCCTTTGCCACAGCCCGAAGGGTCGCGTCGTGGACGTTCCCCGCGTTTGCCCGGCGCGCATTCCGGTGCCGACACGCGCTTCGGCCCGCACCCCGGCAAAGGGTGGTGCTCTTTGTGCCAGATTCCGCGGCGGTTTGCAAGGAAATCGAAAAACTGGGGCCAGGCATCAGCGGTCAAGAATCACCGAATCCGTCTGGGACCATCCGGCTGATAGCTCATCACCCGCGTAATTAAACGGCGCAGCACACGCCAATGGCGGCCGCGGTTAGGGTGTGATCGCCTGCGTGAACGAGAAGCGGTATATAACTCCCTTGGCGTCGTAAGACCTGCCAAACGTACTGAGTGAGAATTGCGTGACACTCGCCGGTGCGGTGATATAAATGCGCACAGTTTTGGACGCACCGGCAGGAATGTCCCCCGCGAGGATGGGCAACGCGGAGCGGCGGCTATTGCGCGTGACGCTGCCGCTGCCGGCGAGCGTGCTGAACTGAAGTTCGCGTACGCTCACGTTGAACGCATCACCGCCACCTGCGTTGGTGAGCAGAAGGTCCACGTAAATCACGTCCGTGGAGATGCGCCCCTGGCCGGCGAGGGCTGCGACAATCTGCGGCGCGCCGGTCGGAGAAGGGGGGTTGACGGTGACGCTGAAGCTGCCAGCGGCGGAATTGTTGCTCGCATCCGTGGCGGAGCAATTCACCGTCGTTGTGCCGACAGCGAACGTGGATCCGGACGGAGGCACGCACGTGATCGGCACGCTGCCGTCCACATTGTCATTGGCAGTGGCGGAGAAACTCACCACGGCGCCCGATGAACTGGAGGCTTGCACGACGATGTTCGCGGGCAAGGTTAAAACCGGAGGCGTGGTATCGCTGGGAGGCGCGATGGCGTTCACGGTAATTTGTACAGTGTCTACTGCGGAGCCGCCTTTGCCGTCATCCACAGTGAGCTTGACCACGTGCACGCCGACGGGGAGCGTAGCGTTCACCTGTGCGCCAGAAAGAATGCCGAACGGGCCAGCCCAGGTGAAGGTGAGGCCGTCGCCGTCGGGATCGCTCGAAAGCGAGCCATCGAGAGCGAAGGTGGCGTTGCCGGATGCGTTCGCATCCGCGGTTTGGTCGAAGCCCGCATCGGCAACAGGCGCCGCATTGCTAAACGCGACGTGCCCGCCGGCATTCAAGTCGAAATCATGTTTTCCGGAACTGCCTGGTTGCGCGATCCCGGCGTGCAAGATGTGGTCGGTGACCTTTTTTTCGGAATCCACTGAATAGACATGCACGGTGAAGGGGCCGCTGCCCGTGCCCGCGCTGCGAACCGTGTAATTGCCGGTCTGCGGGAATTGAATGATGTAGAGACGAGGGTGGGTCTGCGGGCCGGAGTCAAAAGCCTGACCGCCGAATTCATCGATGGCCTGACCGTTGGAGACTCCGACGCGGCGCCCGAGGGCGTCGGCGAGCACCACGTCCACCGGCGAATCAATGCGGATGATGAGCGCAGAGATTTGCATGTTGCCGAGTTGCGGCGGAAAAGCTCCCAGGCCTAACGGGGCGTCCAAACCGGTGGCAACATCAACCAAGTCCACCGCTCCGGTGGCCTGGACAACGTGGCCAGGGGCGTCTATCGTGCCGAACAGTCCGTTGGGGGAAGCGGCCATTCGTTCGGGCCACAAACGTCCCCCCTGGGAATCGAAGTGGTACGCGCCCGGAGGGTACGCGCCCGGAGAAAATCCGGCCAGCGGGGTGAAATTGACGACGGGCTCGACTACGCAGCCAGTCTCGGGGCGGACAAAGTGGCTTTGCAGATCATTCTGTGGATCCAGATCGAACAGCGATTCGTCCAGGTGCCCGAACCAACTGGCATCGTTGACCACCAATCCAGAGTTCTTTTCGAAAATGACGCCGTTACCCAGAAGCCCGAGCGAAGTATAGCCGCCGCCGAAGCCGCCGGGTCTCGGCCAATCGCCTCGCACGCCAGGGGGTGGAATGCCGCAGCCAGAGGGAGGATTGGGTATCGTGACATCATCGAGGATGACACCGTGGGGCATTTCTGTGAACCCGGCGAAGGCCTGCACGCCGAACTGCACGGTGCCGGCGGACGTATTTGCGGTGAGCTGCACTTCGAACGGCTGGAGGATTCGCCGCAATGTTCCGTTGTTGCCAACGTAAGTCTTGGCGACGGGCGCAGGGAAGCTCAGACCAAAAAACGACACCGTTTCCATCCTGGAATGGAAGAACATTCCAGGAAGATACTGCTGCAGCCCCGTGGGGGTGGACGCAATACCAACCGGGGTGAGGTCATTCTCTTTCCAGTTCAGAGACTCCGTGTGCAGGCTCAGGCTGCCGATGCTTCCGAAGGTGCCCGGTATGGACGACTCGTGGTACGCGAAGACGTAGCGCTCCTCCGTGACGATCTGCGGGTTTCCATTGTTCCCGTTGTCGTCAATCACGACGAACTTGGTTTTCCGCAAGTGGAGACCGGTGAGCGTCAAACCCCCTGTCACACTGTTATTCCAAAACGATTTCCCCGGCAGGGGTACAGGCCAGCCCGGGTCCATGTAGCTCCCCTGAAACGGAGACGGCTGAGGAAAGATGCCTAGTTGTTCGGCCGGTTGCCCGGGAAGATTGCAGCGCAAGAGCCCCCAGCCATTCTGGAGAGATGGGAAAGAATTGCCGCCGAAACCCAGAGGGGCGATGAAAGCGACTCTGCCCTTGGAATCCACCACGATCTGATCGGGCCGGTTCCAATAAACAGGATTCCCAATTGGCACCGGCCCGCCGCTATACGGGCTCACGCAGAAATCGGTCACCGAGCCGCCGCGAATTCGCTTCACCACACCCTTCCTGTCCGCAAAAAACGCAGTAAACACGGTCTCAAAAACGCCGACAAAAAGATCGCCGGATTGCAGGTCGGTCACAAACACGTCGGCGGTGGCCGTGCCGACATTTCCGAAGTTATCGGCGATACGGAAAGTTATGGTGGTCGTCCCATGCGGGAAGAGCGTGGTGTCGTCCACGTCCGCTCCATTCACTTGCGGCGGCAAATGCGTGAAGATGGCCGTGGAATTGTCGCTGGCCGTAGCGCTGTTGAAGAGGAAGTTGTGCAGCTCAGACGAGGCAGAGCCGCGCGCACCGCCAGCTTCCGTGGCGGAGACGGACTCGTTATCCGGCGGCGTAATCGTGGGCGAAATATTGTCAACCAGCACTTTCACCGTGGCCGTGTCAGTGGAACTTGCCCCGCTCGGATCAGTGACCGTGAGCGTGAGATAGTAGGTGCCAGCGGGAAATAGCGCGCGCACGTCGGTGACATTCACGACAATCAATTGCAGAAAGGGGCACTTATTGCCATTGCCGTCCCAACAATTCCATTGGTACCTGAGTGGATCGCCGTCGGGATCGGTTGAGCCGCCACCGGAAATTGTGTGGGAGATACCCGAATCGGCCGGGCCAATGAAGAGAGTGACCTGGCTGAGCACCAGTCCCGTGTTCGGGTCCACACCGGCGGCAGCCACTGCCTTAGGCGGCTGATTCGCGTGCGCCGACGGCGCGAGGATGGTAAGAACCGCCAGCAGGAAGAAGGCAAAAAAGGTGCGATTTTGCGGGGAATTCACCACCGGCACGGATTTCAAAGAAGGATCTATCTTACTTTTGTACATTGCCAATCTCCTGAAGTGCGTTGCACGACACCCTTATTGCTCGGCGGTAGAGGCAGGGGGTAGAATGGCTGCATCCCGCGCGGGTGCTTTGCGGCTCGCTTCGTTTTCCACTGTCAGGGGAGTCTTCTCGTTCTTGGGCTTCTTTTCTTTTTCCTGTTCCGTCATGGTCGTAACCTTGTCTCTGGAAATTGGCGGAAAGCTCCCAAGTTCCCGGCGGGCCGCAGGCCGCTTACAGCACAGCGAGGATGCGCCGCGTCAAGGCGATGAGTTGGTCCGCCTGGGCGCTGGTAATTTCTTTGTCCCTCTGGGCCTCCACGGCTTCGATGAAGGCTTGAAGTTTGTTTGCCGCGTCTTGCCGGTCACCTGCGTTGGCGGCTTCCAGTGCGTCCGATGCACTTTGCAATTTCGCATCGAGCGAATTGGAGATGCCCTGCTGGAAATTGAAGCTTTGCACCAGGTCGGAGAGGGCCTGAATGGCCCCAGCGAGCGTAAGTATGGTGGTCTGCACCGTATCACTCGCCGTCGCGCCCTGGTTGTCTGTCACCGTCAACGTGGCGGTGAATTGCCCCCCAGTGAGGTAGACATGGTTCAAAATGGCGCCGTTGCCGCTGGCCCCATCGCCGAAACCCCATGCGAAGCTCGCGATGAATCCATCGGGATCGGAGGACGCTGCCCCGTTGAATACCACTGACTCTCCAACAATAGCTGTTTGATCGGGGCCCGCGCGAGCTACCGGCGGCTGGTTCACCGGCACAGGGCAATTCTCCGGACAGACGACCGAGACCGAATTCCCGGAAGAATTCGCGACGTAGGCAAAACCTGTGGCGGGGTCAACGGCAAGGCCGTGCGGCCGGGCTCCCACGGGCACGGTTGCCAAGATGGAGTGTGTCTCGCCATCGAGGATGACCACGGCGTTGCTGCCGAATTTCGAAGCAAACACACGGCCCGTCACCGGATCCACCCCCACCCCGGCTTCGTTACGTCCCACGTTGGTTACGCCGGGGATTGTGTCTAGCACCGTGTGTGTTTCTCCATCGATGACAACGAGCGCATCGCTGTCCTGCTTCACCACATAGATCCGGTTCTTGACCGGATTCACGGCCATTCGCCAAGGCATCGTGCCAACAGACACGGCGCCCAGAACGGCGTGGGTTTCGCCATCCAAGACGGAAATATTGGGGGAAAAGACGTTATTCCACCCAATGTACACTCGGTTGGTCACCGGATTCACTGCTGCGCTATTCTCGTTGCTGCAGCAGTTCACGTCGCCAATAACGGCGTTCGTCGCTCCGTCGATAATTGTGACGTCAACCAAATCCGCGATGTAGATGCGGTTGGTGGTTGGGTTCACTGCCAAGCCAAAGGGGTTAAGAAGTGACACGGGGATGGCGGCTAAAACGGTGTTCGTTTCTCCGTTGATGACGCTCACGCCCGTGGGGGAAAGGTTTAACACATAGACCAGATTCGTCGCCGGGTTCACCGCGACCCGGCGACCTCCAGGCACAGGAATGGTCGCCAGCAGCATATAGGTTGCCGTGTCGATGACAGACACCGTACCGTCGTTCACCACATAGGCGCGGCCCGTCAAGGGGTTGATGTCCACGTCCTCGGGCCGGGCCCCGACGGGTATCGTGGCGACCACCGCCTGGCCGAACAGCGGAAGACTAGGAATGGCGAATACGCCCAACAGAAGCCAGCAGGCAATGCGTGTAACCTTCATTGTTTTCCTCCAGCGAAACGCCCAGAGCGGCGCGGGGTGTTCCTCCGATTGCCGGCCAATCGTTGAGCGGCTCAGCGGCCGGTGTGATTGGGCTCGGCCGGCAGCGGCATCCGCGCGGGTGCTTTGCGGCTCGCTTCGTTTTCCACTGTCAGGGGAGTCTTCTCGTTCTTGGGCTTCTTTTCTTTTTCCTGTTCCGTCATGGTCGTAACCTTGTCTCCGGAAATTGGCGGAAAGCTCCCAAGTTACCGGCGGCGCATTGCCCCCAAAGTTGTGGTGCGATACAATAGCCAACATCAATCGCTGAGCAGGGCGGCGGGAATGTCCCCGCGCACGCCCCCACACTTACCCTGCGGACGATGCCGCCGTCTTTGGGAGAGGCTCAAGCTTCTCTCAAGATGTTCTCAAGAGACGTATGAGACACGAAGCAAAGCATTTCTACGAATTCGGTCCCTTCCGATTGGATCCCGCTGAAGGTTTGCTCCAGCGCGAAGGCCATGCTATTCCCCTGCCTCCCAAAGTGTTCGAAACACTCTGCGTGCTGGTGGAGAACTCCGGGCACCTACTGGACAAAGCCGAGCTGATGCAGCGGATCTGGCCGAATACGTTTGTCGAAGAGGCCAACCTCGCGCAGAACGTGTTTTCGCTGCGGAAAGCGCTGGGAGAGCGCGAAGGTGAGCTTGAATACATCGAAACCGTGGCGAAGCGCGGCTACCGGTTTGTGGCCGAAGTACGCCGGGTGGAATGCGACTCGCACGGGCCAAGTGCAGTAACTCGTGAAATGGCTGCCGAACACGCGCCCGTGCGGAGGGCGCAGCGCGCCTTTGTGGGGATTGGATTGGCGATTGTGCTGAGCGGTGTGGGACTGGCGGCGTGGCAATGGCTGCGCCCTCGGGCAACGCCGCCGGCGCGGAAGATCATGCTCGCCGTGTTGCCATTCGAAAACCTCAGCGGCGACGCGGAGCAGGAATACCTGAGCGACGGCCTGACGGAGGAAATGATTACACAACTCGCGCGGCTCAATCCGGAGCACATGGCCGTCATCGCACGGACGTCGTCCATGCACTTCAAGACCAGCAAGAAAACAGTGGCGGAGATCGGGCAGGAGTTGGGCGTGGACTAC
>DASYRO010000062.1:0-9216 GCA_036004385.1 Candidatus Acidiferrales bacterium | reverse complement strand
CGAACTCGAGGCGCCGACCGATTGCTGCCCGAAGTTCAACGCGCCGGGGCTGGCACTGAGAACGCCAGCCGGAGCCACTCCATCGCCGGAAAGGGTCACAGTTTGAGGTGAATTGGACGCCGTGCTGCTGATGGTCAGCGTGCCGGGGAATGACGTTACCGATGACGGCGAAAAGGTGACGCCGAACTGAACGCTCTGAGTGGGGCTCAAAGCAAAGGGGAATGTAATGTTCGTGACGCTGTAGGCCGCATTGCTGCTTGTGATGGATATGATGGAGGCGGTTGTTGTGCCGGTGTTGGTTACTGTCACCGTCTGCGCTTGGGTCGTCGCCCCTACAGACTGCGTGCCGAACGCCAGTGAAGTCGGACTGACTGTAAATACTCCGCCAACCACCACGCCAGTGCCGGAGAGCGTAAGGATCTGCGGCGAATTATTCGCGGTGCTGCTGATGGTCAGTAAGCCGGGAAATGTGGCGGCCGAAGTAGGTGTAAAGGTGACGCCAAACTGAACGCTCTGCGTGGGGTTGAGCGTGAAGGGCAGAGCGATACCAGTGACCACGTACGCCGCATTGCTGCTCACAATCGAAGTGATCGTGGCGTTTCCGCTTGCGCTGTTCGTTACCGTCACGGTTTGTGCTGGGGTCGTCGCGCCCACGGCCTGTGAGCCAAACGCCAGCGAAGTCGGGTTCACAGACAGGACTCCGCCCACCACCACCCCAGTGCCGGATAGAACCACGGTTTGGGGTGCGTTGTTTGCCGTGCTGTTGATAGTGAGCGTGCCCGAAAATGCAGTGGCTGAAGATGGCGTAAAGGTGACGCCGAATGTAACGCTCTGCGACGGGCTGAGCGTGAAGGGCAGGGCAATGCCGGTGACAACGAAGGCGGCGTTGCTGCTCACAATCGAGGTGATAGAAGAGGCTGCGTTGCCGTTGTTCGTCAGAGTGACCGTTTGCGGCTGGGTCGTCGCGCCCACAGCTTGAGCTCCGAAATCAAGCGACCCGGGACTCGCGCCCAAGACCCCACCAACTACAATGCCGGTACCGGAGAGGCTTGCCGAGAGAGCCGTTCCAGTAGAGTCGGTGACGGTCATCGTTGCGTTAACTGTCCCGACGGTGGATGGCACAAAGCTGACGCTCAAAGGTACACTCTGCCCGGGCGCAATCGATTGCGTGAATGCTCCGGAAACGACAAATGCGCCGTTGCTGACGGTTACGGCAGTTATTGCACCCGAAGCGTTGCCCGAGTTGGATACCAGCACAGTTTGAGGCGTGCTGCTGGCCCCGACGGCCTGCTGGCCGAATGAGACGGACACAGGACTTAGCTTGAGAACCGGAGTACCCCCGTTCGAGCTACTCCCGCTACCGCCCGAGCCGGTGCCGGTTGTTGCGACCAACCCAGAGCCGTAGCCGCCTGGCACTGGCCCCGAGCCGGTGCAGCCCGTCAGGACGAGCAGCAGCAAGCCCGCGATGCAACTAGAGAGAAACTGGAATTGGGAACTAGGCCCGATGGACAACCTGTTGCTCCTGGGCATGGACACGTTAGATACCTCTCCTCATGCAAGCGTTAGCGCGGAGAGTGCGCAATTATACGCCTGCTCATCCATAATTCCGCAATGTATCTCTTACCTGCCCGCAAGGGGTTGAGTCAACGGTACTGACGGACAGCGGTGCTTCAGGTGAACCTCGAACCGAACCGTAGAATCAGGAGGATCCAAAAAATAGGCAGGACCGGACACACTTCTCCGAAGTTATGACAAATAATCTTGCTCCACGGATCCCTTTGAAGCTGTTCTGTCCCATCCCAGAGCGAGTCAAGGTACGTCCGGGGGGGCAACATCGACTTTTGCATCGAGGCTTGTTGTGTACCAACATTCACCCACCAGCATCTTGGAGCGAGTTCTATAGATGATCACCATCAGTTTGGTGCGTAAACCTCTTTTCGCGCTGATTATACTATCACTCGCGGCTCTAACAGCCGTCGTGCCACCTCAGGCGCAAGCGGAAGATACTATTCTTGCAGCACAGTTTTCCAATCTGTGGAACGCGGCTCCTGTGCACGAGCTGATTCCAGCATGCGCAGGCAGCCGAGCGTGGCGCGCATACCATCGAGCACAGTGATTTCCTGCGGCTTGCCTTCGCGGATACAGGCGATGAACGATTCCATTTGTTCCTGGTAGCCTTTCTTTGGGAACCACGACGAGCGGTCGCGCCCCATGTTGGCTTTCACCGAAAGATGCTTGAAATTTTCCGTCATTGTGCCGATCCCCGGCGCAAAGACCTCCACGCGTTCGCCACCCGAGGTGCGGCTACCGACCGTGCAGTACGTCAGGTTGCCGATGGAGGAATCGGCAAAACGAAAACTCGCCACCAGGTTATTCGTGCCGACCGGTTCCTGTTTATCCACCGGCAGCGAGTAACAGGAGACTTCCACCGGCTCGGACTGGAGCAGCCAGTACATCAGGTCCACAAAGTGACAGGCTTCGCCAAGTATGGCGCCACCGATCGCTGGATCGGCCATCCAGTACGCGCCGGAAATGCCGGGCGAGTTTACTCGGCAATTCAAAACCGCCGGGCCGCCGCGGTGCTCGAGCTGGCGTTTCATTTGGACGTAGAAGGGCGCAAATCGGCGATTAAAGCCGACTGTTAGGTGCTTGCCGCTTTGCTGAACCGCCCGGTACAGCGCCCGGCATTCTTCCATGGTGAGCGCCATCGGTTTCTCGACAAAGACGTGTTTGCCGGCATTGAGCGCGGCGAGTGCTTGCGGGGCGTGATGCTGGTTGCGGCTGACGATTACGACCGCGTCAATTTCCGGATCGTTCCAAATCGTTTCCAGCTCAGATGTGCAGTAGCCCGCGCGAAAACGCAGCGCGAAATTCTTGCCACGCGCGCCACTGGTGGAGTGAACCGCTTGCAGCCGGACGTTGTTCAATTTCTTCAAATTTGGCAGATGAGTCCAGCGCGCCAGATTGCCGGCGCCCACCAGAGCGACTCCGATTTCGCCTGGCGATGCCGGCGCGAACGCCACTTCGATCTTACGGCGCGGAACAAACCGACCCGCTGGCTCTTCAGCGGAAGCCTCTGGATATCGGACCACAACGGCGAGGCTGTTTGCTGCTGGATTCAGGATCGTCGCGTAACCACTGGCCGCGTCTTCAAGCGGAAATTCATGGGTAATCAGCGGCTGCACTTGCACTTCGCCTGCGGCCAGCTTCCGCAAGAATTCTTCCATGTTGCGGTTGGCGGTCCAACGCACATGCGCGAGGGGATAATTGCGGCCGGATCTCTCGTATTCCGGGTCGTAGCAGCCGGGACCATATGCTCGCGACATCAGCAGCCGGATTTCTTTCAGATACATGTCATTCCACGGAAAGTGCAGGTCGACTACACCCACAACGACGATGCGACCGCGCTCTCTGCACAGGTCCAGCGCCAGCCGGCTAGGCGCGTCCGATTTTGCGGCGGCTGTGATGATGACGCAGTCGGCTCCATTCCCGTTGGTGAAGTCCAGCACGGCGTCACGCGGTGAGGCACCAGAAGGGATCACATGCTGGGCGCCAAGGCGCTTGGCCAGTTCGAGCCGGTCCGCTCGTAAGTCGGAGGCAATCACGATACCGCCTTGCTGACGAACGAGTTGGCAGGCAAGCTGTCCGACCAACCCAAGTCCCAGAACAACCACGACGTCGCCAATTCCAATTTCGGCAATGCGCACGGAGTTGAGCGCAATGCTCCCGAGCGTGGCGAAACAGGCATGTTCAAACGCAAGGCCGTCCGGGACGCGGGCAACGTAGTTGCGACCGGCGAGTATCGTTTCACCATGCCCGGTGCCCTCTCCGCCGTAAGCGACGCGGTCTCCCACCTGCAGATCGGTGACGCTGGGATGTACTTCCGCAATCACGCCGGCGCCGGCGTATCCCAGCACTGCGTATTCGCTAAATTTAGCTTTCACTTCCGCAAATGTGCGCACCGGCCCTTGGACCTTCATGACGTCCCAAACTTTGCGGATGTGGCCCGGATTTTCGGCGACGGCGCGGACGACGCCTTCCTGATGAATACTGGCCGTTTCCGTGCCACTGCTGATCAGCGAAAAAACGGGACGAATCAGGACGTGGTGCGGCGCAACCACCGGATCCGGCACCTCGTCCACGATGATTTCTTTTAGCCCTCGTCGAATAACTTGCTTCATAGATTCCGTAGATCCCATTTTTCTGGCGCAGAAGCGCCGGAATGGCGCGCTCGCACCGCGCTCGATGAAACCCTTGCTCGACCGGGCGCCCGTGCGTCTGCCCGATTCACTTTACCACACCGCTCTGATTCAAAAACAAACCGGGTTCCACAGTTGCACGGGGCGTGCATCACATGAAAGGCAAGTTGGATGGCGAATTGACGAATCACTTGTAATTTGGACACGCGCGGAGCGGCCGCACTTACTTGGCCGGTTCTCGCGCTATAATATAAACCCGCATGCGGCAGTGAAGCGCAGAATCATACGAGACGCCATGGGCACGCTGAGCGCCAAACGAATTCTTGAAATCGGCAACTGGCCGCCGCCCGTCTGCAGCTGGACGATGAGCCTGGTGCCACTGCGTAAAGAGCTCGAGACGCGCGGCTGGGATTGCCCGGTGATGAACCTGAACGAAAATCGGAAAGTGCGCAATCCCGAGTGCATCGATGTCCAGAGCGCGCAGGATTATTTTGTCAAAGTGCTGCGACACACGCGCCGCGGCTACGCGGTGCACGTGCGCTGCAACGCGGAATCCCGCAAAGGCTATTTCCTGGCACTGTGCGCACTCCTGCTGGCGCGGCTATGGGGACGCCCCGCGCTGCTCACCTACGGCGGCGGGCACGCGCAGACATTTTTCCCGGCGCCGAAATCTTCACTGCGCTTCTGGGCGTTCTGGCTTCTCTTCCGCCTAGCGCAGCGGATCTACTGCAACAGCGAGCCGGTGAAGAAGGTGCTGCTGACTACCGGCATCCCCAACGAACGCGTGATTCCCATTCCGCATTTTTCGACGAGTTATGTCGAATTCAAGCCACAGCCGCTGCCGCCGTACATCAATGAGTTCTGCCAGCGCTACGATGGCGTCTTCTTTAGCTACGTCTGCTTCCGGAAGGAGTTCGAGCTGGACTTTCTGGCGGAGGCGATCCGTCAATTCCGCAGAGAGTTTCCGCGCATCGGCTTCATCTGGGTGGGTCCCTGGGAGCGGGAGATGGACGCGACGCGGTCTTTCCTGCGAGAGAATCAAATTGAAGACGCAGTGTGCGTGATGGGCTCGGCCCCGCATGATCTATTTTTAACGCTGATTACGCGCTCTCTGGCATACATTCGCACGCCGATGACCGATGGCGTCTGCTCCTCGGTGCTCGAATCGCTGAGCCTGAAAGTGCCGGTGCTGGCCAGCGACAACGACACACGGCCTCCAGGCGCCACGCTGTACCGGCACGGCGATTTGGAGGGCTTACTCGCGCTAATGCGCTCCGCTGTGCAGCAGCACGAAACGATGGTCGCGGAGTTGCCGGACGTGAAAGTCGATAACAACTCGGAAAAGCTCGCTGACAGCATCGAGGAAATCTGCCTTGGCGCGCAGTCCGCGCCGGCAGCGAATCCCGACATCCCCAGCGCAAGAGCCTAGCAACGGGGCTACCGCCGGTATATTCATTCCGTGGTCAAATAGTAGATAAACTCGCGCGCCACCGCGGCGATGCTGTGTCGGTGCCGCCACCACGCCTGGGGGCTAAACGCTGGATCGGGCGCGGCCACCACATGGATTTCTGCGGTACCGCGAAGCGCCTGGCCGTAAAAACGCTTGCAGCGGCGCGATCGATAATTCGATGCGACGAGGAGAATACGCTTCCACCCGCGCTTTTCCACCAAAGCGCGTGTTACTTCTCCTTCCGTAAACTGGTTCCCAGGACTATGCGGCATCGCGATGATTGCGCTCTCCGGCACACCCTGTTGGATTAGATCCCGCCGCATCATGTCGGCAACCGAGGCATACGGCCGCAAGTAGTGTCCGCTGGCCACGACCAATGGCGCCCAACCAGCCTGATACAGTTCCGCGCCTCGGCGAGAGAGGATTCCACCATAGCTGCCGTCGTCAATCACTAGAATTGCGTCGGCTTTAATTGGTGGCTCGTCCACCACCCACCATTCCCCGAAGGCACTCAGTAGCCGCGGCCCCACCCAATAGAGAACGAGGAGGAGTATGACGAAGAAAATCCAGCGAAATAGTCTGCCGCGGCCGCGCCTTGCGCTCTGCGGCGCGCGAGGCGAGGAGGCATCTGGGCTCGAAGCAGTAACGTTGTTCATGAAGAGGGAATTACCGGGAAGTGGCCCCGGGAATCTTGACAGAAGTCTATGTCTACGTGCGCTTCTTCTGTGGCAGGCCGGCTTCCTTGATCTTATAAAGCAGTGCGCGGTAACTGATGCCCAGCAGTTCCGCGGCGCGTTTGCGGTTCCAGCGCGTATTCTTCAGCGCCTCCAGAATGAGGAAGTGTTCGGCCTTCTGGCAGGCCTGCTTGGAATATTTTTTCAATGAGAAATCTGTTATTGGAGGGAGCTGGAATTCGCCTCCATTTGCCGGCCCCGTGCGGCGGTCTTCCAGCTCATTGAGAATGGAATCCGGCGATTCCAGGATGACGTAGCGCTTCAAGTAATTTTCCAACTCGCGGATATTGCCCGGCCAGTGGTGCTGCCGGAACCGCTCCATCACCGTGCTGGAAAGCGGCTGGACCTTGCGCTCGAAGCGCTCGCCGTAGTTTTTCAGAAAATAGTCCACCAGGAGCGGCAAATCTTCCAGGCGGCGGCGCAACGGCGGCATCTGAATATTCACCACGTTGATGCGGTAGTAGAGATCTTCGCGGAAGCGCCCGGATTGAATTTCTCCCTGGATGTCGCGGTTGGTGATGCACATGATGCGCACGTCGCAGCGGCGCTCTTCCAGGTCGCCGATGCGGCTGAAACATCCGTCCTGCAACACTTGCAAGAGCTTGGCTTGCAGACCGGAATCAATGTCCGCGATTTCGTCGAGCACCATCGAGCCCTGGTTAGCCTGCTCGAATTTTCCGGCGCGGCTGTTGTAGGCGCCAGTGAAGGAGCCTTTCTCATAGCCGAACAGTTCAGATTCGAGAAGCGAGCCGGGAATCGCCGCGCAGTTCACTTTGATCAGCGGCTGCTCGTTCCACGGAGAGATTTGGTGCAGATAATTGGCCAGGACTTCTTTGCCTGTGCCGCTTTCGCCTTCGAGCAAGACCGGCACGCGGATGCTCGCCACCCGTTCCACGGTATGGCGGATGCGCTGCATTTCTTCGGTTTGGCCGAAAAGAACTTCAGGATGCAGACCGTTTCGAGCTGCTTCAGGCCCGACAATCATCTGTTGCGCTTTTGCCACGGTTGATCCCACCTGAATTCTCTTTCAATGTTGCAAGCAGACTTTTGCATCTAGATGGCCAAGGTCGCATTCGACATCGTACTTCATCTTCTGCCAATAACCCATTTGTTTTCCGTTTGTTGTGTCCAGTCCTGCAAGGGGGACGAGAATTCCAAAGGGACCGTCAGTGGGAAACGCCACTCATAGATGTGAAAAAGTTTTCCTATTCTCACAGTCCAGCCGAAGTCCAAACTGAGTCTCCCTGATTGAGTTCCGGCACCGGAAACCGGCGTCGAGTTTGTCTCGTCAGTCAGTACGTCGGCTCTTGCCCGCCCGCACAGATGCTGTAGATTGCTCTTAGAGGAATCAATCAGGCGTCGAATGGACTGGAGCACAATACTTCGAATGGCGATGAGGACGCTGGGGCGCAACAAATTGCGCGCCGGGCTGACGTTGCTGGGAATCACCATCGCCATCAGCGCGGTGATTTGCACGGTGGCCATTGGGCAAGGCGGGTCGGACATGATCCGCGATCAACTCGCCATGCTCGGCGATAATCTGGTGTGGGTGGAAGCGGGCAACCGCAACGTGCAGGGCGTGCGCACCGGCAATTTCGGAAGCAATACGCTGACCATGGATGACCTGCACGCCATCGTGCAATCCGTTCCCGTTGTCAAGCGCGCTTCTCCGCAAGTGGATTCCCGCGCTCAAGTGGTCTACGGCAACCAGAACTGGAGCACAACTTATCGCGGTGTTTCGCCGGAGTATCTGGATATTCGTCTGTGGGCTGTGGCCGAGGGCAATCCGTTCACGCATGAAGATGTGGAGAATTTTGCCGGTGTTTGCCTGCTTGGCCAAACCGTCACGCGCATTTTGTTCCCTGCCGAAGATCCCATCGGCAAAACGATCCGCGTGAAGACGCTGCCCTGCAAAGTCGTGGGCGTGCTGGCGCCGAAGGGCATGTCCGTCACCGGTCAGGACCAGGACGATTTCATCCTGATGCCCTACACCACGGTGCAAAACAAAGTGCGGGGAGTAACCTGGCTGGACGACATCATGTGCTCGGTACGCTCGCGCGACGCCGTGCGCCCCGCGCGCGATATGATCACCCGTCTGCTGCGCGAGCGGCACCACATCCGCGAAGGCGCGCCGGAAGACTTCAACATCCGCACGCCGGATGAAACGCTGAAAGTGCAGGAGGACGCCAGCAACACGTTTACGATGATGCTGGCGAGCATCGCGTCGGTATCTCTGCTGGTGGGCGGAATCGGAATCATGAACATCATGCTCGTCTCGGTAACCGAGCGCACGCGGGAAATTGGAGTGCGCATGGCCGTGGGTGCCACCGAAGGCGACGTGCAGCGCCAGTTCCTGGCGGAGGCGGTGACGCTCAGCCTGATCGGAGGAGCCATCGGCATTCCCGGCGGCATCCTGAGCTCGTTCGGAATTTCCTCGCTGCTGGGCTGGCCGATTTCGATTTCCCTGACCGCGGTCGGCGTGGCGTTTTTGTTTGCGCTCGGTGTCGGAATTTTCTTCGGTTATTACCCGGCGCAAAAAGCTTCGCGGCTCGATCCCATCGAAGCGCTCCGCTACGAATAGGCCGCGCATAAACCAAGGCCGATAACCCGCTTGACGGACCGATATTCGAAATGAGCTGAGATTTGTGGAGAAATGTCTAAGACACGAAGGCGCAACCGATGCGCGTGCCGCTCTCATCGGCGGAGTGCACATAGGTTTTCTTCAGGCTGACGCGCACGGGCGGCAAGATGGGCACGTGCAGCACGGCGTTAAAACTCTGCGGGGCGACCTCTCCTGCACCGAACTGCAAGCCCACGCCGCCGTAGCTCAAAT
>DASYRO010000061.1:0-2711 GCA_036004385.1 Candidatus Acidiferrales bacterium | reverse complement strand
AGATTCATTGCGCCAATCGCGCTGGTGATTATTTCTGCGTTGACGGTGGCGTCGGACGAGCCGCCGCTGCAAGGGTATTCGGCGGAAGGCTCGCGCGTGCAGCGCGAGTGGGAGACAAAATTCCGCGCCATCCCCAAGCCGGAAAACATGCGCGAGTATATGCAGCGGCTTTCCGCGCGACCGCACCACGTCGGCTCGCCCTACGACAAGGACAACGCCGAATGGATGCTCCAGAAATTCAAGTCCTGGGGACTCGACGCGAAAATTGAAATCTTCACGGTGCTTTTTCCCACGCCGAAGGAGCGCGCGGTGGAGCTGGTCGAGCCGACGAAATTTGTGGCCAAGCTGCAAGAGCCGGCGGTGAGCGCAGACCCCACGTCGAACCAGCAGGCTGAGCAATTGCCGACGTACAACGCTTACTCGGCGGACGGCGACGTCACCGGGCCGCTCGTCTACGTGAACTACGGAATACCGGCGGACTACGAGCAGCTCGAGCGGCTGGGCGTTTCCGTGAAAGGCGCGATCGTGATTGCGCGCTACGGTGGCTCGTGGCGCGGCATCAAGCCAAAGGTCGCCGCGGAGCACGGCGCCGTCGGCTGCCTAATTTATTCCGACCCGCGCGATGACGGCTACGCACAGGGCGACGTGTTTCCCGAAGGGCCGTATCGCCCGCGAGACGGCGTGCAGCGCGGCAGCGTTGCAGACATGCCGCTCTATCCCGGCGACCCGCTGACGCCCGGCGTGGGCGCGACGGAAAACGCCAAGCGCGTGCCCGTAGCCGAAGCGAAGACGCTGACGAAAATTCCCGTGCTGCCGATTTCTTATGGCGACGCGCAGCCGCTGCTGGCCGCGCTGAAGGGGCCGGTGGCGCCGGAAGCATGGCGTGGCGCGTTGCCCATCACCTACCACCTCGGCGCGGGCCCGGCGAAAGTCCACCTGAAAGTGAAATCGAATTGGGACTTGAAACCGCTGTACGACGTGATTGTGCGCATTCCCGGCGCGACGTTTCCCGATGAATGGATTGTGCGCGGCAATCATCACGACGGCTGGGTGAACGGCGCGGAAGATCCCACGTCGGGCATGGTCGCGCTGATGGAAGAAGCGCGCGGGCTGGCGGAACTGCTCAAGCAGGGCTGGAAGCCCAAGCGGACGATCATTCTTTGTGCGTGGGACGGCGAAGAGCCCGGCCTGCTCGGCTCGACGGAATGGGCCGAAGCGCACGCCGACGAACTGAAGCAAAAGGCGGTGGTGTACATCAACTCCGATTCCAACGGGCGGGGATATTTGTACGCCGCGGGATCGCATACGCTGGAAAAATTCGTCAACGGCGTGGCCCGGGACGTCACCGACCCGGAAACGAATCTTTCCGTGTGGAAGCGCAGCCAGGCTGGCCGCATCCGCCAGGCATCCTCGGCCGAGGACCGCCGCGAATTACGCGACCGCGCAGACTTGCGCATCGGCGCTCTCGGCTCCGGCTCCGACTTCACGCCGTTCTTGCAGCACCTGGGCGTGGCCTCGCTGAACATCGGCTACGGCGGCGAAGACGACGGCGGAATCTACCATTCGATTTACGACGACTTCTACTGGTTCACGCATTTCTCGGACACGGAATTTGTGTACAGCCGCGCGCTGGCGCAGACTGGCGGCACGGCGGTGATGCGTCTGGCGAATGCCGAGCTGCTGCCGTTCGAATTTTCGAATTTTGCGAATACCGTGGGACGCTACGCCGACGAGCTCAAGAAGTTGCTCAGCGGAATGCAGGAACAAACACGCGAGCGCAACCGCCAAATCGAAGATGGAGTGTTCAAGGCGACGATAAATCCGAAAGAGCCGGAGAAGTTGCCCGCGCCCGAAGATGTGCCGCCGCATCTGAATTTCGCGCCGCTCGATAACGGGCTCGACGCGCTGAACCGCGCCGCGGACCGTTACGACAAGGCACTGGGCAAGGCGCGCGGCGCCGCGGCCGACGCGTCGCTGCGCGACGTGAATGCGCTGCTCATCTCCAGCGAACGCAAGCTCACCCACGCCGACGGTCTGCCCGGGCGCTCGTGGTTCCGGCACTTGATTTACGCTCCGGGCTTCTATACCGGCTATGGCGTGAAGACGATTCCAGGCGTGCGTGAAGCCATCGAACAAAAACAGTGGAAGCTGGCCGAGGAGCAGATCGTGCGTGCGGGGAAAATTCTCACGGACGAGGCAGCGCTGATCGAAAGGGCGGCGGGGGAGTTGGAAAAGACAGGACGCTGACGCTGGTTCTCAAAACGAATCCACTTTCGCTCGCGTTGACTTGGTGCGATGCGGGGACTAGCATGGGCTTGCTCGGATTGCCTTTCGAAAATCAGTGCATCTTCGCGCGGGACGCCCAGCCCCGCCCACGCGCTTCAGCGGCGGAAGGGAGGAGTCCATGTTGCTGCAAATTCACGAAAAGAAAGCGGCGCAGGATGTGACCGTGCTGGAAATGAAGGGGCGGCTGTGCCTGGGCCGGGAATGCCAGGACGTGGAGTGGCACATGGCGGATCTGCTCAAGAAGGGCGAACGGAAAGTCGTCTTTGATTTGACCGGCGTCAACCTCATGGACAGCACGGGCCTGGGCATCCTCGTGACCTGCTTTGGCCGCATGAAGAAATCCGGAGGAGAATTGCGGCTGGTGGTCATTCCGGGAAAAGTGCAGGAAGTGCTCACCATGACCATGGCGGACAAAGTGCTCCCCG
>DASYRO010000060.1:0-10646 GCA_036004385.1 Candidatus Acidiferrales bacterium | reverse complement strand
CCGCTGGCCAGCAGCGTCCTGACATTCTTGAATCCCATCGCTGCGAACGCCTGGGCCAGTGCGTCCATACGCACGGGTCTATTCCCGCCCACATTGATGCCGCGCAGAAATGCGACGTACGTTGTCATCAGCGGTCTTTCGCCAGCGGCTCACGCCGCGCGTGCAGAAAAAATTCCTGGTTGCCTTCCGCGCCGGGCAAGCGGCTGGCAGCCACACCGAGCACGGTCAGCTCCATGAGGCCCGCGGCTACGCGCACGCGTTCGATGGCGCGCTCATGCAGCGCGGGGTCGCGCACCACGCCGCGCTTGGGGACTTCGCCGCGCTCCAGCTCAAATTGCGGCTTCACCAGGATGAGAAAGTCGGCGCCCTCGCGAGCCACCGCCGCCAGCGCAGGCAGCACTTTGGTGACGGAGATAAACGACACATCCACAGTAACCACGTCCACCGCTTCGCCGACGTCTTCGGGCTGGAGAAATCGCGCGTTACATTCCACCGGCACCACGCGCGCGTCCTGCCGCAGTTTCCAATCGAGCTGGTCGGTGCTCACATCCACGGCAAATACTTTTGCCGCGCCGTGCTGCAGCAGGCAGTCCGTAAATCCGCCGGTGGACGCGCCGGCGTCAAGGCAAATCTTCCCGTTCACGTTCACGCAAAAATCTTCCAGCGCGCCTTCGAGCTTCAACCCGCCGCGGCTCGCGTATTTCAGTTTTTCTCCGGCGAGCTCGATCACCGCATCGGCCGGGACAGCCGTGCCGGCCTTCGCGGCCTTCTGTCCGCCGACCATTACTTCGCCGGCCAAAATCATGGCCTGCGCCTTCTGGCGCGAATCCGCCATCCCGCGCTCCACGAGCAGCACGTCCAGCCGCGTTTTCGGTGTGTGCTTAAGCTTCGCAGTCATCGAGGAAGGGTAATCGATTGTACGGGCGCAGCCCTTCGACTCCGCTCAGGACAAGCAAGCAGCGCCCCTATCGTGTTGAAAATTGTTACGCGCGCCTTGCGGCCAAAAATTCTGCCAACTGCCGCAGCCGCGAAGCGCGCTCGCCGTAGGGCGAGAGTTCGGCAATTGCGTCGCGAATCAATTTTTCTGCGAACTCGCGGGACTTCTCCAGCCCGAACAGCGCCGGATAGGTGGCCTTCTTCTGCGCCTGGTCTTTGCCGGCGGTTTTCCCCAACGCCGCCGACGATTCTTCCACGTCCAGAATATCGTCCACCACTTGAAACGCCCAACCGACACTTTCGCCGAAGCGCCGCAGCCGCTCGACGTCAGCCTCGCCGGCGCCGCCACAGATCGCCCCGGTCACCACTGACGCGCGGATTAGCGCAGCAGTTTTCGAGCGATGGATGTATTCGAGCATTTCCGGCTGAATGGTTTTTCCTTCGGCTTCGAGGTCGGCCACCTGCCCGCCGACCATACCGCGCACGGTCCCCGCCGCGCGTGAGACTTCCTGGATCGCCGCCACGCGACGCTCGGGAGCGAGCGGCGCTTCGGCGAGCGTCTGGAACGCCAACGTGAGCAGCGCGTCGCCGGCTAGGATGGCGCCGGCCTCGCCAAACTGTTTGTGGCACGTTGGCTGGCCGCGGCGCAGATCGTCATTGTCGAGCGCGGGCAGGTCGTCGTGGATCAGCGAATAGGTGTGGATGAATTCGAGTGCGCAGCCCGCAGTGAGGGCGCTCGCGATATCGTCCGAAAAAATGCGCGCCGCTTCGAGGCACAGGATGGGCCGGACGCGCTTGCCTCCAGCGAAAACGCTGTAGCGCATGGCGCGGTGAATCGAGGGCGGCGGTGTGGATTCGCCGGGCAGAAGCCGCTCAAGGGCCTGCTCGACAGCCTGGCAATCTTCTTCAAAGAAGGCGGGAAGTTTCATTCGACTGGGTTTCTATGGATGAACGGGAACAAATGCTAGCCTTTGTCGTTGCCTTCCGGCTCGAAGGGTTCCGCCGTCAATTTTCCGTCCGCTTTTTTCAGCAGGATTTCCACGCGCGCCTCGGCGTCAGCAAGCTGCTTCTGGCATTCGCGCGAAAGCTGCACGCCTTCTTCAAACAGCTTCATGGCGTCGTCAAGCGAGAGGTCGGCGGCCTCCAGCTTGTGCACCACTTCTTCCAGGCGCGTAAGCGAACGCTCGAAGTCCGCTTTCTTTTCTGGCTCGGGTTTTTTGCTGGGCGCTTGAGTCACAGATTCGCTCTCATCGTTCGCCGATGAAATTTGTAATGCTCGGGACGGTACATCGACGGAGCATTCTAGCCCACGGTTCGCGGAGCGGGCAAGCCGCGGTTTACTGATGGGCGGGCAGCAGCCGCAGCCGGTGTTCGCGGGTCTTTTCCTGCGTCTCGTCGCTGAAGGAAGAAATGATGCCGCGACCCTCGTACCATTCGGGGAACTGGTCTTCGTAGTAGCGGCTCAGATACTGCCCGGACTCGCCCATCGTCAGATTCATCAGCGAATTGTCAAAATCGGCGAGGTCGGCCACGAAACGCATGGCCGGGCCCAGGCTGCGGCCGGTCTGCTTCACTGTGAACGGGCTTCCTGCCTGTGGGATCGGCCCCATGCTCAGATGTCGCTTCAAGAATCCGCTGCGCGCCAGGGGATGCAGAATGTTCAGTTGCATGAAGCGGCCCCACGACCAGCGGTCCAGTTTCTTCTCGCCCGTCCACCGCTCCATTTCCATTGCGGCTTCCTCCGCGCCGTGAATCAACAACTGGTCGTACCCGTCGGAGATGCTGCTGGCGGATGCGAATTCTTTGGGCAGCCAGCGCGCGGGGCGGTCACGCAGCACATTCTGGAAAAACACTTCGCCGCGCCACCAGCGGTACATTTCGGCGTCGCCGAGTTGCGCCGACAGAATTTTCCGCCGCACGATGCGCCGCGTGAATTCCAACAATGACATCTCCACCGAGCCTTCCATGGCGCGCCCGTTCCATTTCGGCAACTGCTCGATCAGCCATTGCACGCGCTCATCCTTCGGCGGGAATTTCGCCGCGGCAGCGCGCAGGTGTTGCGCCAGCGCGCGGTGCGGCAGGGAGAGCAAGTCCGTTTGCATGGCAATGCAATCCTGCGGGCGCAGCTTTTTGTTTCCGCTCAGAAGTTCGTAGATGCGCTCGGTGCGGTAGGGCGACATCCAGTCGTCGGTCAAATAATATTTGTAGCCGGGTCCCACGACCTTGCCGTTGGCCGTGGCGATGATTCCGCCGGGCGGGTTATAGACCGAGGGCAGCTCCTCAAACGGAATGTAACCCGACCACTCGTAGTCGTCCGTATCTCCCGGCGCGGGAATTTCGCCTCTGCCTTTTTTGCGCACGGGAATTTTCGCAGACACCTGGAAGCCAATGTTGCCGTCCACGTCGGCATAAATTCCGTTTTGCGCTGGACCGGGCACGCGCCTCATCGCTGCGCGGAATTCCTCCCAATTTTTGGCCTGGCCGAGCCACGGGTAACCGAAGGAAAGCCCGCCCGGTTCGGTGGCCGTCCAGCGCAGCGCATAGCCGTGATTTCCTTCGCGCAGCACGATGGGTCCGTGGCGAGTGACGGTCACGTCGAGCGCCAGGTCCTTCCCGTCCTTGACGTGGATGATTTCCTTGCGGATTTCCGCCGCCACCCATTTGCTGTTGGCCTTGTACTCCCGCGGATTTTCCAGATTGAACGTTTCGACGTAGAGGTCCTGCACGTCCGCGCCGTTATTGGTGAAGCCCCAGGCGATGCGCGCGTTGTGCCCGATGATGACCAGCGGCACGCCGGGCAGCGCGAAGCCCTTCACGTTCCAGCCGGGCGCGGTCAGATGCACGATGTACCAGATGCACGGCACCTCCAGCTCGAGGTGCGTGTCGTTGGCGAGCAGCGGCTTGCCGGACACCGTGTGCTGGCCGTTCACCACCCAGTTGTTGCTGCCAAAGGCGAATTCCCCTTCGTCATCGAACTGGCGGAGCATCCGCGTTGCAGCGATCCACGTCGCTGCCGCTGCGGAATCGCCCTGCGCTTTTTTCCGCGCAGGCGCAGGCGCTGGGCCAGCCACAGCTGCTCCGGATCGCGCCGCATCCACGCCGACGAGCGGATGGTCGAATGGCGAATCCTCGACGTACAGCTCGCGAGCCATTTCCGGCCCGATTCTCTGCGTCACTCGCGCGCGCTTTAGCTCCCACTCCCACGAAGTGGTCAGCACCTTGTACATGTACGCGCCGATCAGAAGGGAATCATCCGGCGCCCAGGGCCGCGGCTGGTATTTCAAGGCCTGGAATTCAATGGGCAGGTGCTCGCGACGCTCTTCCATGTAACGGTTCACGCCGCGCGCGTAGGCTTGCAGGATGGCGAGCGTTTCCGCGTCCATCTCGGCGACGCATTTTTCCGCGGCCACTCGTAATCCCAGCACGCGGTTTTCGCGGTCGCTATCGAGAGCAGCGGCGCCGAAGATTTCCGCGAGTTCGCCGGCCGCCGCGCGCCGGATGACATCCATCTGCCATAGGCGGTCCTGCGCGAGCACGTAGCCCTGCGCCGTCACCAAGTCTTCGAGCGAATTCGCGCGGATGCGCGGCACGGCCCAACGGTCGCGGTCAACCGTCACTTCCTGCTTCAATTCGGGGAGGGAAGCAGCGCCGTCAAGCTGCGGAAGCGTTAGGTGAGCGATCCACCAGCCGGTGAGAAGGACCACGCTACCCGCCAGCAAGACGAGCGCGGTCAAATATCGCAATGCGCGTGTTTTCGTTTTCACGGCTGATGCTGGGAACCGCAGTATAGCTTACGCTCCGGCGCGCACGCAATCATCCGCTCCGCGAGTTGCTTCCGCCGGGGGATGGCTCCTGTTAAGATGATTCCGCAAAGCAAAACGCCCCGCCGGACAGGCGGCCAATCACTTCCGCCATGATTTTTATCCGCATCTTTGCGGTGCTGCTGCTGGTCGGCATCAACGGTTTTTTTGCTGCCGCTGAGTTTTCCCTGGTGGCCGTGCGGCCATCGCGCATCCGCTTGCTCATCGAGCAGGGCGATGCGCGGGCGAAAATCGTCCACGATTTGCTCCAGGATTTGCCGCTGGTGGTTTCCGGGGTGCAGTTCGGAATGTCGCTGGCCAGCCTGGGGCTGGGCTTCGTCGGAGAAATTACGCTCGCGGTTATCATGGAGCAGGCGCTCTCCTGGATTCCCGGCCCGTGGCTCGCCGTCTATGCCCACACGGCGGCAATCGCGCTGGCCTTCCTGCTGCTCACCTACATGCACGTGGTGCTGGGCGAACTGGTGCCCAAGACCGTGAGCCTGCAACGCGCTGAGGGCGTGGCGCTGCTCTGCGCGCGGCCGTTTCGCTGGTTTCTGCGGACGTTCCGCCCGGCCATCAACGTGCTGGACACGTCCGCGGAAAAATTTTCCGGATGGCTCGGCGTGCGCAACCCGCACAGTCACACGCTGGTGCATTCCGCCGAGGAGCTGCGCATTCTGATCCAGCAGGCGCGCGAGCGCGGCGTGCTGCAGCTCGGCGAGGAACAATTCATCCATGCCGCCATGGAGCTTGGACAAGTGCAGGTGCGTGAAGTCATGGTGCCGCGCCCGGATATCCACATGCTCCCTGCCGAAGCCGACATGGATCAGGTCATGCGCGTCTTCGCCACCACGCAGCGCTCGCGCCTGCCCGTTTATCAAGGCACGCCGGACCACATCATCGGCTTCGTGCACATCAAGGACATGCTGTGGATTCTGCTGGACCGTGAGCGCCGCGCCGAAGAGGGACTTTCGGCGGCCGAATTCGAATTGCGACGTGTTTTGCGCGACGTCCTCATCGTGCCGGAAACCAAGCCCGCCAGTGAACTACTGGCGGAGATGCGCGCGCGCTGCGTCCCCCTGGCCATGGCCGTGGACGAGTTCGGCAGCATCCTCGGCCTAGTCACACTGGAAGACATCCTCGAGCAGCTCGTCGGCGAAATTCACGACGAGTTCGACGTGGTGGAGCGCCCGCTCACGCTGGCCGATGGCGCCATGGTCTTTGACGCCGCGCTCAACGTGCGCGACCTGGAAAATCAGTACAACATCGTGCTGCCCGAAGACCCCGCCTACGAAACCGTCGGCGGATTCGTGCTCGCGCAGCTTGGGTTTATTCCTCGCGGCGGAGAAAGTTTTGAGTTCAACAATCATCGCTTCACCGTCGTGGAAATGGACCGCCGGCGCGTGGCCCGCGTCAAAATTCAGCGCCTGAAAAAGCCGGTGCCCGCCGCCGCGCCACCGGAAACCGCCGCCGCGCCCGTCCCGCGCACAGGCACACGAGAATGATTCGCCATGTGCTGCTACGCCTCGCGCTCACTCTACCCGCGCTGTGGCTCGTGCTCACGCTCGTTTTTCTGCTGATTCACATTGTGCCCGGCGACCCCGTGCAGCAGATGCTCGGTGAAGGCGCTCGCGCCGAAGATTTGCAGCAACTGCGCCACGCGCTCGGACTCGACCAGCCGCTGCTTGTGCAATACGGAAAATATCTTTCCGGGCTGGTGCGCGGAGATTGGGGCGAATCCTTTCGCTTTCAGTTGCCCGTGTTCAAGATTGTGTTGCAGCGTTACCCGGCCACGCTGGAACTGGCCGCGGTTAGCCTGCTGGTCTGTGCCGCCATCGGCATTCCCGCGGGCGTGCTCGCCGCGCACCGCCGCGGCAGCGCCGCCGACCGCGCCGTCGGCGTCTTCACGCTCTTCGGACTTTCCGTGCCCAATTTCGCGCTCGGCCCCGTGCTCGTGCTGATATTTTCCATCCAGCTCGGACTGTTTCCGGTTTCCGGCAGTGGAAGCCTCCTCCATCTGGTTCTTCCCACGTTGACGCTGGGCGCCGCACTGGCTGCGATTCTGACGCGCATGGTGCGCACGTCCATGATGGAAGAACTCACCAGCGACTACGTGCGCACAGCGCGCGCCAAGGGCTTGCCGGAATCCGCGGTGCTGTTTCGTCACGCGTTCCGCAACGCGCTCATTCCCATCATCACCATTCTCGGATTGCAATTCGGCACGCTGCTGGCGGGCACCATCGTCACCGAAAATATTTTCGCCTGGCCCGGCGTGGGGCGCCTGGCCGTGCAAGCCATTCAATCGCGCGATTACCCGCTCTTGCAGGGCTGCATCCTGTTCATCGCGCTGTCGTACATTGTCGTGAATCTGCTGACGGATTTTGTGTACGCGCTGGTGGACCCGCGCGTCCGCGTAACATAGCAGGACGTCGAAAAAGTTTCTTGGTGTGTCATCCCGAGCGAAGCGAGGGATCTGCTTGTTGGAAGAATTCGAGCGAAACGGACTTCTGATTTCTGAGTTCTAATGAACGCGCTATCCAAATTCCTCCGCAGCAACAAGCTCGGCCGCTGGGGGCTTGCCGCTGCCACCATTCTCGCGCTGGCGGCGATTTTTGCGCCGTGGATCGCGCCGTTTGATCCCACAGCGCAGGAGCTTCCCGGTCGCCTCGCACCGCCCAGCGCGCGGCACTGGATGGGCACTGACGAGCTGGGTCGCGATATCTTTTCGCGGATTCTCTTCGGCGCGCGCGTTTCCATGACCGTCGGCGTGTGCGTCGTGCTGGGCAGCGGGCTGATTGGTCTGACGCTCGGCCTGCTTGCTGGTTACTTCGCCGGCTGGCTCGACCGCGGCGTCAACATCCTGCTCATCAACTCATTTCTTTCATTTCCGGGAGTGCTGCTGGCCATCGCCTTCGCGGCGTTTCTCGGGCCGGGCATCGAAAAAGTGATTCTCGCGCTGGTCATCACCGGCTGGGCGGGCTACGCGCGTCTGGCGCGCGCGCAGGTTCTCAAAGTGAAGGAAATGGAATACGTGCTCGCGGCGCGGTCGCTGGGCGCGTCGCACGCGCGGATTCTGTTGCGCCATCTGCTGCCCAACATTCTTCAGCCGGTGCTCGTGCAGGCCACGATTGGGCTTGCCGGCGCCATCCTCGCCGAATCCACTCTCAGTTTTCTCGGACTCGGCGTGCTCGCGCCCATGCCGAGCTGGGGCGCCATGCTCAACGACGCGCGCGGGCATCTCTTCGACGCGCCGCATCTCGTCGTATTCCCCGCGCTTGCCGTGATGTTCGCCGTCTTCGCCTTCAATCTTTTGGGCGACGCCCTGCGCGACTGGCTCGACCCGCGCACCCGCGCGCACCTGCTTACGCTTGACCTCGCGCGGTAGGTATTTCGGAACTCGAAATTCGAAACTCGAAAATCGAAAAGAGATCCCTCGCTTCGCTCGGGATGACGACTCGAGGTGATCGAGCGGGTGTTGATTGGGTCAGAATGTCTGTTCTTGCGGGGTTCTGAAATCACTCAATCACAAATTTTAAGATGGAATACCGAACGCCGTTTATCGAATATTGTGATTGCGCCTGGCAGGAACTACCCGAGGTTAATGGTCACTTCCGCGCCGCGTTGCATGCTCAGTGACTTGGCCGCGTTGCCCTTGTTGACGGAAATTTCCAGAAATCCGCTGGACCCGATCACAGCCAGCACTTCGCCCGGCGCGCCGTGCGCGTAAGTCTGCGAGAGCTTTTCAATCTCCCGCGAGCCCGCGGTGATTTTGAATTTCGCGCCTCCGACGACCTGCGGCACGTCTTCCGGCGTCAGGTTGGTGATGAGGTTGCCGAAGTTGTCCACTTTCAGCACGACGCCCTTAATGGTGTTGCCGGCGACTTTCGGCTTGGGCATGGTGAAGCGCACAAAGTCGGTGACTTCCTCGCCGAAGCTCGGCGTCTGCCAGTTTTTCGAGAGCCACGCCGCCACCGGGGCGAAGACGTCCCGCCCGTGAAACGTGTTGCTCATCGGATTCAGGAAGTAGTGTTCTGACGTGATGTGCCGCACGGTCACCTTCGGCTCACGTTCGTAAATCATGGAGAGCACGCCGTTATCCGGCGCGACGTAGTAGTGCTGGTCGCCGGTCACCAGAATCGGCCGCCGTTGCGACCCCACTCCGGGGTCCACCACCACGACGTGAATCGTTTTCGGCGGAAAATTCTTGTACACCTGCCCGATGATCAGCGCCGCATCCAGAATGTCAAACGGCATCACGTCGTGCGAAATGTCCACGATCCGCGCTTCCGGGTTCAGGCTCAGGATGACGCCCTTCATCACCCCCACAAGGTGATCGCCCGTGCCGTAGTCCGTCGTCAGCGTGATGATGGGACGCGACAATGCTCACTCCGTGAACTGCAAGGCGAAAGGCAAGCTATCGAATGACCTTCCGCTTGTCAAGGCAATAGCTCCCCAGTGCTTCCAATTTGAAGGGAAGCGAGCGCTGTGGTAAGTTACGTGTAATAAGGCTAGTACTGTTTGGCCCTCCAGCCCTCGGGCCGGGATGGAGGTTCCATGGCGACTGCTACAGCTCCCGCAGCGGTCACTCGCAAACGCTCATTCCAGGCAAAACACGCGATGTGGTTTGTGTTCGGATTGATGACTCTGTTCGTCCTGCTCACGCGGGACCGCATGCTTCTTGATGCCAACTCGCCTCTGCGCCAGCGATATGCAGCGATTCCCTGGCTGATGTTGGCGCACGGGATTCCCGGCGCGTTGGCGCTTTGTCTGGGTGTCTTCCAGTTTTCCAACCGCATTCGTCAGCGATTCCTGAACGTTCATCGCTGGATGGGACGCACATACGTCGCCTGCGTAGCCGTTGCCGCGCCGGTAGCGATTGCCGTCGCCGTCGCGCTGCCCATTCCGACGCTGCTCATGGCTTCCGTGGTCCAGGCATCTGGATGGCTGATCACTACTGCCACCGCCCTGTACTGCATCCGCACGGGCCGGATCCAGCAGCATCGCGAGTGGATGATGCGCAGCTACCCATTCGCAATGGTTTTCGTGGTTGTGCGCGTCATCATCGCCATTCCGCCCATCGCTGCCATGGGCTTGGAGGGGCTCGAAAACACGGTCTGGAGCGTCATCGCCGCGGCGTGTTTCCTGCCGTCAGCGGTGATTGCTTGGCAGTCGCTGGCTGCCAGCCGTCCGGCGGCAAAAGTCCGGATGATCGCAGCGGATTGACATCCCCATCAGCCGAAACCGTCGTCTGGAGCGCGTCCTTGACCCGCTCCAAACGGGAGGCTATCCTGTCGTCTGGCGCTCGGGAAGTTGAACACCGAGCACTGACCACTGCGATGAAGCGCGTCTATTTCGACCACAACGCCACGACGCCCGTGGACCCTGAGGTTCTCGAAGCAATGCTGCCGTATTTTTCGGGCGACTTCGGCAATCCCAGCTCGATTCACACGCCCGGGCAGCAGGCGCGCAAAGCCGTCGAGCACGCCCGCGAGCAGGTGGCCGCGCTGCTCGGCGCGCGTCCCGGCGAGATTACTTTTACGAGCGGCGGCACGGAATCCGATAACCTGGGCATCCGCGGCATCGTCTTCGCCGACGAGCGTCCGCGCAAGCACATCGTCACCACGCAAATCGAACACAGCGCCGTGCTGGGAACCTGCCGCGCGCTGGCTGAGCGCGGTGTCGAGGTCACCTATCTTGCGGTGAACGGCGACGGCCTGGTGAATCCTGCCGACGTGCGCAAGGCGCTGCGCCCTGAAACCGTTCTGGTCTGCGTGATGCACGCCAACAACGAAATCGGCTGCGTCGAGCCGCTGGAAGAAATCGGCGCCATCGCCGCGGAGGCCGACGTCTATTTCCATGCTGACGGCGTGCAATCCGC
Organism: Candidatus Acidiferrales bacterium; assembly: GCA_036004385.1. Lineage (GTDB taxonomy): Bacteria > Acidobacteriota > Terriglobia > Acidiferrales > UBA7541 > JACQDE01. Next base: position 32 of record DASYRO010000060.1, on the reverse strand, counting down.
CGGAAAAATTCCCATTGACGTGGAAAAACTCG
>DASYRO010000059.1:0-6846 GCA_036004385.1 Candidatus Acidiferrales bacterium | reverse complement strand
TCATCTTTACCAGCCTGGCCGTCGTGTTGCTCCTGCTCATCGCCGTGTTTTTCCTGGATAAGAGTCACTCCACGCACCGCTGGATTCGATTCGGCGCCGTGGGATTTCAGCCGTCGGAGCTGGCGAAACTGGCGGTGGTGCTGTACCTGGCGTGGTTTCTGGAAATGCGGGGACAGCCGGGAAGCGATGCTCGAAATTCGCGAATCGAAATTCGCAACTCGAAACTCGAGAGAGGAACGAAAAATGCCGGGCGGAAGTCCGGCGATACACGCGCGAATGGAGGCGTGAACGACGTGCTGGGGAAGCTGCTGCCGGCGATGGCGCCGGTGCTGCTCTTTATCGGGCTGATTGTGCTGCAGCCGGACCTGGGCACGTCCGTGGATATTTTTCTGATTTCGCTGGCCATGCTGTGGATGGCCGGACTTTCGCCGAAATTTTTTGGCGTGGCCATGGCGGCGGCGCTGCCGGCGATCTATCTGCTCATCGTGCGCGTGCCCTACCGCTACCAGCGCGTGATGGCGTTTCTGACGCCGGAAGCGGACCCGCAGGGCACCGGCTTCCAGATGCTGCAATCGCTGATCGCCGTAGGCAGCGGCGGACTGACCGGCGTGGGACTGATGGAAAGCCGGCAAAAACTGTTTTATCTCCCGGAGGCGCACACCGATTTTATCTACGCGGTGCTGTGCGAGGACCTGGGCTTCATCGGCGGGCTCGTGGTGCTCGCATTGTTCGTCATCTATGGCTGGCGGGGCGTGCGCGCGGCGCTGGCGGCGCCGGACGCGTTCGGGCGCTACCTTGCGGCGGGGATCACCGTGATGGTTGTCGGGCAGGCGCTGATTAATTTGAGCGTCGTGCTGGGCATGGTGCCGACAAAAGGCATCCCGCTGCCGTTCATCAGCTATGGAGGCTCAAGTCTGGTGGTCATGCTATTGGCGACAGGCGTGCTGCTGAACGTTAGCCAGCAGGCGGAGTGAAGAGATTGGTGATTGAGTGATTTGTGATTGAGGAGATGGATGAAGTTGCTGATTGCGGGCGGAGGAACGGGTGGGCATGTGTTTCCCGCGCTGGCCGTCGCGCGAGAGTGGATGAAGCGCGGTGAAGGAAGAGACGTCGTGATTGTGGGAACAGAGCGCGGGATGGAAGCGAAGCTGGTGCCGGCGGCGGGATTCCCGCTGGAAACGATCCGCGTGGCGGGCCTCAAAGGCATGAGCGGCGGAAAACTCTTGCGCAACGCGGCGAAGGTGCCGTTGGGAATGATAGACGCGTCGCGAATATTGAAAAAGCATCGCGTGAGCGCAGCATTCGGTGTAGGCGGATACGCGTCCGGGCCAATGATGCTGATGGCTGTGCTGGAGCGTGTGCCCACGGTAATCTTCGAGCCCAACGCGGAGCCGGGGTTCGCCAACCGGCGGCTGGCGCCGTTTGTGACGCGCATCGCCACAGCGCATGAATCTGCCGCGCGCGCGTGGGGAAGGAAAGCGGTCGTGACCGGGTGTCCTGTGCGTCGGGAATTTTTCGCAGTGCCGGCGAAACCACACGCCGCGCCGTTTACGGTGCTCGTCACCGGCGGCAGCCAGGGCGCGTTGCCCATTAACCGCGCGGTGGTGGACGCGCTGGACCTGCTGCTGCCGCGAAAAAATGAGCTGTTCATCGTGCACCAGAGCGGCGAACGCGACTATAATGCTGTACGCGTGGCTTATGCGCGGCGCGAATTCAACGCGGAGGTTGTGCCCTTCATCAACAATATCGCGGAGCGGTTTGTCCAGGCGGACCTGATCGTCTGTCGGTCCGGCGCCATCACCGTGGCGGAAATCGCCGCCGCGGGACGCGCCGCCATCTTCATCCCCTTCGCCGCGGCCACGGACAGCCACCAGTTGCGCAACGCGCAGGTATTTGCCGAAGCCGGGGCGGCCCGGCTCATCCCCCAGCCCGAGCTCACCCCGCAGCGCCTGGCGGACGAAATATTTTCTCTGCTCGACCACCCAGAACGCATCCAAGAAATAGAGGGTCGCGCGCGGGCGTTGGCGAGGCCTCGCGCAGTGGTGGATATCGTGGATTTAATTGAGTCCGTGAGCTATCGGTGATTGGTGATTTGTGATTTAGTGATTGAGGAAAAGAAGGCACGGCGGCGTTGAAGCGCCGCAGTCCAAGACCGCGGGGGTCGCGGGAGAAACAAATGATGGTCGTATTCAGAAATTTTCAGATGATTCACCTGGTGGGCATCGGTGGCATCGGCATGAGCGGGATCGCCGAGGTGCTGCTCACGCTGGGCTACAACGTGTCCGGGTCGGACCTGAAGGGTACGCCGCTGACCGAGCGGCTGAAGAACATGGGCGCGCGCATCTCGGAAGGGCACGCCGCGGAAAATGTCGAAGGCGCACAGGTGGTGGTGGTTTCCTCTGCGCTGAAACCGGACAACCCGGAAGTGGCCGAAGCGCAGCGGCTGAAGATTCCGGTGATCCACCGCGCGGAAATGCTCGCCGAGCTGATGCGTCTGAAGTACGGCATCGCTGTGGCCGGCGCGCATGGTAAGACGACGACGACTTCGATGATCGCGTCGGTGCTCGCCGCAGCGGGGCTGGACCCAACGTTCGTGGTCGGCGGGCGCGTGAACCAGGTGGGAACAACCGCGCGGCTGGGCAAGGGCGAATATATGGTCGTGGAAGCCGACGAAAGCGACCGGTCGTTCTTGCGCTATGCGCCGGTGGTCGCCGTGGTCACCACGATTGACCGCGAGCACCTGGACACCTACCGCTCACTCGATGAAATCCAGGATGTGTTCACGCAGTTCGTCAACCGCGTGCCGTTTTACGGCGAAGTGATCCTTTGCATGGACGAGCCCAACGTGCAGGCGATTCTTCCGCGCGTCGAGCGTCCAGTAATTACTTACGGCACGTCGAGCCAGGCGGACCTGGTCATCAGCGCGATCGAACTGCGCGGGATGGAAAGCGAATTCCGCTTGAGCTATCGCGGCGAAGATCTCGGTCTTTTCAAACTGCACTCGCCGCCGGGGATCCACAACGTGCGCAACGCCGCCGCGGCCGCTGCCGTGGGACTCTACCTCAACGTTCCCGCGGATCTGATCCGCGAAGGATTGGCTAAATTTACGGGCGTGGGCCGGCGCTTTGAGATCAAGGCGAAATCGAACGGCGTCACGTTGATTGACGACTACGGCCATCACCCCGCGGAAATCCGCGCCACTCTGGAAGCCGCGCGCGGATGCGACTTCAAGCGCTTGCTGGTGCTGTTCCAGCCGCACCGCTACACGCGCACCAAAGAGTTGTGGGACGAATTCTGCCGCGCGTTCAACCACGCCGACGTGTTGCTGCTGACGGACATCTACGCGGCCAGCGAGTCGCCCATCCCGGGCATCACCGGCGAGGCTCTGGCGGAGGCGGTCCGCGCGGCGGGCCACAAACAAGTGATGTATTTCGGCTCCATGCACGAAGGCGTCGAATGGCTGCTGCAGGAATCGCGCTTCGGCGACGCCATCATGACCGTCGGCGCGGGCAGCATCGGCCGCGCAGCAGACGAGCTCACCATGCTGTTGGGCACGAAGGTGGACGTACAGGGAGCGGGATGAAAATTGAGCGATTGAGTGAATGGTGATTGAGTGATTGCCGAGAATTTGTGATTGGTGATTTGCGATTTGTGATTGAGAGACGCCGAATATTGAGTCTTGGCGGTCGGAAATCACCAATCACAAATCGCAAATCACAAATTAGTACGGTTATGAAAGCAGAATGAGGATTGAAAGCCCAAAAATAATTGAGTCGCTCGCACAGCTAAATGTGGAGCTACAGCGCAATGCGTCGCTGGCCAAGCTGACGTCGCTGGGCATCGGCGGCACGACAGATCTATTGCGCGTGCGCGACTACAGCCATCTGCCGCAACTGATCCGCCTGCTGGATAGCGAAGGCGTGCCGTTTCGGTTTCTCGGCGGCGGGTCAAACCTGCTGGTCACCGACGGCGAATTGCCGTGGGTGATGCTGCAACTGGTCGGGCGCGCGCCGGAAATCCGCGTGGACGGAAATTTCGCCTACGTGGACGCGGCCGCGGACCTGGGCGGCACAGTCACGTTCTGCGCCAAGCGCAACCTCGGCGGCATGGAAGGGCTGATCGGCGTGCCCGGTACGGTGGGAGGGGCGTTGCGCATGAACGCGGGCGCCTACGGCACGCAGATTGGCTCGTTCGTGCGCGAGGTGGAGGTCTACCGTGCGGGGGCCGGGGAAATCGAGACGTTGCGCGGGGAGGAAATTTGCTTTGATTATCGTCACACTTCTTTCGCCCCTGATGATATTATGCTGGCAGTGAAATTGGAGCTACCCTCCAAGCCGTACGCTGAAATTATCCAAGGCATTCGCATCTGCAACGAGAAACGGCGCGCCAGCCAGCCGCTGGGGCAGAAGTCTGCCGGCTGCATCTTCAAGAATCCGCCGGGCGGCTCCGCGGGCCGCATGATTGACGAGCTGGGCCTGAAAACTTTCCACGTGGGCGACGCCTGCGTCAGCGACCGCCACGCCAATTTTTTCGTCAATCGCGGCGCGGCCACCTGCGCGCAAATGCTGGAGCTGATTGGCGCGGTGCGGGAGCGCGTGCGAGCGGGATATGGGGTTGAACTGAAGGAAGAAGTTGTGGTCTGGAAGGATCGAGTGATTGGTGATTTGTGATTGGCGATTGAGGAAAAGAGGTGGAGAGGAAGGAAATTGTGACTGGTGATTGAAGGAGGAGCAAGTTTAAATCATGAGGTCCTAAATCACTCAATCACAAATCACCAATCACTAATTAGAGCTGGTTGCGCACTCGTAAGAACAAGGCAGGGAAAGGCAAGGCGGGAGCAATCCCGAGATAGCGGGACCCGCACTCCATAAGGGGTCGATGGAGATGGTCGAGTCGGATTCGTATTCGCCGGACGTGCTGGCGGAGGATGAGCCGCGCTACTTGCGGCGGCAGAAACCCGTCGAGGTCCGCCGGCGTAAATTCGGCAAGCAGCAGCGCGCGCTCTACCTGAGAATTTTCTTCTGGTTTTTGGGCGGCGTCGCGGCCGCCGGCGCGCTTTTCATCACCGGGGATTTCCTTCTCAATTCGCCGCAGTTCAAGCTGGTCCAGCCGGAGCAGATCGAAATCAGCGGCAACGTGCACGTGGAATCCGCCGCGGTGCTGGATAAGTTTTCCAAGGACCAGTATCGCAGCGTGCTGCTCGTGCCGCTGGACGAGCGGCGCCGCACGCTCGAAGAAATTCCGTGGGTGCAGCAGGCGCGCGTGGCGCGGGTGCTGCCCAACCGGCTGCGCGTGGAAATTGTGGAGCGCACGCCGGTGGCGTTTCTGCGGCAGGGCGCGGAGCTCGCGTTGATTGACGCCTACGGCGTCGTGCTGGAGCGGCCGCAGAAGGCCGACTATCACTTTCCGGTGGTCACCGGCATCGCCGAAGCAGCGCCGCGCGAAGAACGCGAGCGCCAGATGAAGCTCTTCGTGCAATTCATGAACAATGTGGAAGCGGCCCAGGCGGGTGCGGCGGGCCAGATCAGCGAGGTGGACCTTGCCGATCCTCAGGACGTCCGCGCCACGCTCGCCGGTCTGCCGGAACTGGGCGACCCCGCAAGCGGCGGGCAGAGCGCTGTGCTCGTGCACTTCGGCGCGGCGGATTTTCTGACCAAGTATCAGCAGCTTGTGGAAAACATCGCGCAGTGGCGCAGCAGCGCGGGACGCATCGAGTCCATTGATTTGCGCTTTGAACGGCAAGTCGTCGTCAATCCGGAGGCGAGCGCAGCGGGAAGGGTCAAGTGACAGGAACGAATATGTGATTTGTGATTGGCGATTGGTGATTGAGAAAGGCGCGAATTTAATTTTGGTGGTCCTCAATCACTCAATCACAAATCGCTAAATCACCAATCTGGAGCGGCGGCTCAGTGAAAAAGGATCGCTACATTGTCGGGCTGGACATCGGCAGCACGAAAATCTGCGCGATGATCGGCGAGTTGGACGACGACCTGGTGAAGTTTGTGTCGCTGGGCGCGGCGGAATCGAAAGGACTGCGCAAAGGGCTCATCGTCAACATGGACGCGACGGTCAGCTCCATTCGCCGCGCCGTGGAGGAAGCGGAAAGCGGCGCGGGGTTTCCTGTGGAGTCGGCGATTGTGGGCGTGGCCGGCACGCACGTGAAAGGCGTCAACAGCCGCGGCGGAGTGATGCTGGGCCCGCGGCCTCGCGATGTCCAGCGCGAAGATGTGCGCCGCGCGATTGAGGCGGCAAAAAATATTTCGCTGCCCGAAGACCGCCGGGTGCTGCACGTGCTGCGGCAGGAATACATGCTCGACGCGCAAAACAACCTCCGCGACCCGGAAGGAATGATCGGGCAAAAGCTGGAAACGAATGTGCACATCGTCACGGCGTCGGCGGCGGCCACGCAGAACGTGGTCACCGCGGTGAACCGCGCGGGCGTGCTGGTCTCCGACCTGGTGCTGGAGCCGCTGGCGGCCGCGGACGCTTGCCTCACGCAGGACGAGCGCGAGATGGGCTGCTGCCTGCTCGACATCGGCGGCGGCAGCACGGAGATGATTGTCTATGGCGCGGGCGTGGTGCGGCACACCGCCGCCATTCCCGTGGGCGGCGACCACTTTACGAATGACCTCGCTGTCGGCCTGCGCACGCCGATTCCCGAAGCGGAAAAGATCAAGCGGCAGCACGCCTGCGCCTCGCGCGAGCTGCTGCGCGAGGACGTGGCCATCGAAATCGCCAGCGTCGGCGACCGCCCGCCGCGCACCGTGTTTACGCGCATGCTGTGCGAAATCATTGAGCCGCGCGCGGAGGAATTGCTGAAAATCGTGCGCGATGAATTGCAACGCG